>JAKOVL010000195.1 GCA_029782095.1 Bacillota bacterium
GCTCTTACCTTTGATGACGGTCCCACGAATAATACCGCTGCCGTTCTAGAAATCCTGGCAGAGCTTGATGTTAAGGCAACCTTTTTCCTAACCGGTAATGAACAGGAGGATTATCCGGATCAGGGAAAAGTGATTGCTGAAGCGGGACATGAACTGGGCAACCACTCCTACTCCCATTCCCGCCTCGTCTTTAAATCTCCCCCTTTGCAGACCCGGAAGTAGCTGCCCTGCTAAATGAGCAATTCATATCGATTAAAGTGGATCGTGAAGAGCGGCCGGACCTGGATCATATTTATATGACCGCCTGCCAGGCTCTGACCGGGCAGGGGGGGTGGCCGCTTACAGTTTTCCTCACACCGGATAAAAAACCTTTCTTTGCCGGGACTTATTTTCCTAAAAATACACGCTACGGCATGGCCGGGCTGATGGAGCTTCTGCCGAAGCTGGCAAAGCTATGGGCTGAAGATGGGGAAAAAGCGGCGCTGGCGGGGGAAGAGCTGCTGGGGCTGGTGCGCCGCCAGGCCCGGGCCCGCGGCGATGCCGCGCTGCCCGGAGAGGAAGCCCTGGAACTTGCCTACCGGCGTTTGGAAGACAGTTTCGACGAAGTTCATGGCGGGTTTGGCGGGGCCCCGAAATTTCCAGTGCCCCACCAGCTTTTCTTTTTGCTGCGCTACTGGAAGCGGAGCGGCGAATCCAAAGCGCTGGAGATGGCAGTGCAGACGCTCAAAGCCATGGCCCGGGGCGGCATCTTTGACCAGATCGGCTACGGTTTTCACCGCTATTCCACCGATGCCTCCTGGCTGGTGCCGCATTTTGAAAAGATGCTTTATGACCAGGCGCTGCTGGCCCTGGCCTACCTGGAGGCTTACCAAGCTGCCGGGGAGGCAGAACTGGCCGCCACAGCCCGCCATGTCTTTGAGTAGCTTCTCCGGGAGATGCTCACTCCGGAGAAGGCATTTTGCGCTGCTGAGGATGCAGATTCAGAGGGGAAAGAAGGGCAGTTTTACGTCTGGACCCTTGAAGAGCTAAAATCGGTGCTGGGTGCTGAGCGTGGTGCCATGGTGGCAGAGTATTTTGGGGTCACGGTAGAGGGAAACTTTGAGCAGGGTAAGAGTATTCTTCATTGCCGGGGAAGCAAAGAGCAGTTTGCACGCAGAAAAAAAATGGATCCGATGCAGCTTCAAGAAATCTTAGAGCAAGCGCGGCAGCTGCTGCTGGGGGCGAGATCCCGCCGGGAGCGCCCCTTCAAGGATGATAAGGTGATCACTGCCTGGAACGGCCTCGCCATTGCCGCCCTGGCCCGCGGCGCCGCGGTGCTGGAAGCACCTCTCTATGCCCAGGTTGCCGCGGACGCGGCCGGTTTTATCGAAAAGCGGATGACCGATGGCGGCGGCAGGCTCGGCCGGCGCTATCGAGATGGAGAAACTATCTATCCCGCCTACCTGGATGATTATGCTTACCTGTCCTGGGGGCTCCTTGAACTCTACCAGGCTACTTTTCAGGTGAAGTACCTGCGCCGGGCTGTTGCCCTGACAGAGCAGATGCTGGATCTGTTCAGCGGAGAGGGAGCCGCCTTGAATTATGTGCCGTTCGGCCAAACTGACGGTCTGCCCCATTACCAGGATGCCTACGACGGAGCCACGCCTTCCGGCAATTCCGTGGCCGCCGTTAACCTGCTTAAGTTGGGGCGTTTAACCGGGCGTACCCATTGGGAAGAGAGGGGCGAGGCCATTCTGCGCGCTTTTAGTGCAGAGCTGCAGGCGTCGCCGACCAGTTTTACCCATATGCTCACCGCCCTGGATTATCTTCTTGGCCCCGCGGGAGAGGTCATTATTACCGGGGATACCGGATCAGCCGGTGTAGAGAGGCTGGCTGCCACGGTGCGTAAGTCGTTTGCGCCGAATACACTGTTATTATTTCACCCGGCCGGGTTAGAGCGCGCCGACGTTGAAGCTCTGATTCCGTACCTGGAAAACATGTCTCCGCCCGGCAGCCGCGCTTCGGCTTATCTTTGCCGGAACCGCAGCTGCCTGCTGCCGCAGCATACTCCGGAAGGGCTTGCGGCGCTGTTGCGTGAACAAAAGCTGCAGGCAGCTTTGCCCTAGACCGCCTTCGTCGTTATTTTGCCATGGTGGACAGGCTTCTGCAATATTTCCTGGGAAATTAGAAATTTTGACAGGTTGCTGCAGCCATTTCGTTGTTTTTTTCATGGCCATGGCAGCTCAAGTTAATTCCGGCAGGCTTCAGCTTCCCGACATGTTTATGCTTACTAATGATACAAAACTTTATTCTAATCCCAGGACTAAATGCATCTGCATAAAGCGCATCATGTCTGTCCGGCTGAGGATGCCCACCAGATCTCCGTTGTCCATGACCAGTACCCGACCCTCGTTGCTTGCAGCCATTTTCATCATTATTGATGCGGCGTCGTCGAGGGGTGAAGCAACAGGACAATTTTTTAAGGGGGTCATGATTTGGGATACCGGGGTATGGCTCCATTTGTCCCGGGGGATATCTTTCATCTGGTGCAGCGATACCAGCCCGTGCGTGGTTGAGCCGTAAACAACCGGAAAAGCGCCAAATTTATGCTCTAAAAAGTGATCTGCCAGCTGCTGCAGGTTAAGATCCAGTGAAACTGTAACCGGATTTGGGGTCATAACTTCCTCTACTTTAATACCACCAAATGTCTCCTGGAAAACCAACTGGGAGTAGCTGGTCTGGCCGGCTTGATAAATCATCCAACCTAAAAAAACGAGCCACAGGCCCATAATGTTCCCCTGAATGATGATCATCAGAAAACCGTAGCCTATACCGAGGAAAGAGATCAGGCTTCCCACTCCCACGGCTATCCGGGTGGCGCGCAGTAAATTATTGCTGAAGTACCAGATTGCTGCCCTCATTAAACGCCCCCCGTCCAGGGGAAAAGCAGGGATCAGGTTAAACAAAGAAACATAAATATTCAAATAGGCTATAAAAAAAAGCGCCTCGCTGATGACATTTCCCGGCGGCAGCAGCAAGTAATAAATTAGTCCCAGGATGACGCCGATGCAAAAGCTGGTTAGAGGCCCTGCCGCGGTAATTTTAAGCTCAGCCAGAGGCTGCTCTGCTTCCGCTTCCATCTGCGCCACTCCACCAAAAATAAAGAGCACTATTTTTTTTATGGAGATGCCTTCCCGGATAGCCATGAGCGAGTGGGCCAGTTCATGGGCTAAGATGGAGGCAAAGGCGATTATCGTTGTCAATACCGCAGTGATCCAGTAGATGCGGGGTGGCAGTCCCGGTAAAACCTCAGGGAAAAAACCCTGGGCCAGGCTCGTGCTGAAAAGAGCGAGCACCAGCAGCCAGCTAAAATGAATGTCTACGGCGATGCCCAAAATGCGTCCGAGGCGAAAAGAGCTCTTCATCTATGGCTCCTCCTCAAAAATATAGTATAATAAATTAAATCAGTTTAAATATTTTACATTTCGGAACCCTTTTCCTGCTGCTTAGATTTTTGGAGGGTCTGCTGTGAACCCTGTTGCCAGAGCAGTATTATTGATTGTCTTTGATTTAGCCGCCATGCTGGTGCTGCTGCTGTTTCTAACTTACCGGGGCATGAGCCATATTTTTTTACTGGTGGCAGGCATTTTCTTTTTTTGTATCACGATCTACGACAACCGTACCGGCAGGCTTTCAGCCTTGTTTGCCCTGATGTTTTCTCTTCCGGGACCCGTAGAAAAAGGGCGCTTGAACTGGCTCCCCGCGCTGCTGTCCCTGGTTTTAATCATCTATAGCCTGCCCCTTTTTTTTAAACACGGCCTGGTTAATCATACACAGCGGGTTTCCATGCAGACAGGCCTGTTTCCGCGCTTTGCTATTTATGCCGCTGCTGCCACTAGTTTGATTGCAGCAATTGCGGTTTACACGGTAATTTCTTATCGAGGAAAACGATGAGCAAGCACATCATTATAGGCAACGGTGAAGTTTTAACCCCCCGGGAAAGGTTTTATGGGGGAATCATTTTAAACGGCCCTGTTATATCCGGGGTATACCGGGGAGCTCAGCCGCCGGCCCTGGACGGCTCATTCATTGATGCTGCCGGCCATTGGATTTTGCCTGGCCTGATTGATTTGCACCTGCACGGAGCCAATGGTGTGGATTTTAACCGCGCCCCGGTGAGTGAGATTAAAAGGGCGGCCTATTTCCTTGCGGTCCACTGCGGGGTGACGGCTTTTCTCCCTACTGTAATGACCGATTCCTGGGAGCGCATGGCAGAAGCCGTGGCGGTGCTCTGCCGGGCACGGCAGGAAATAGCGGCTCCGGAAATACTGGGGGTGCACCTGGAAGGACCGTTTCTCAATCCAGCATATAAAGGCGCACATCCCGCAGAGCACCTGTGCCTGCCTTTGCCGGGATTGCTGGAGCAAATTATGGAGGCGGCGGGCGGCAGCCTGGCCATGGTTACCCTGGCCCCGGAGCTGCCGGGCGGCCTGGAGGCTGTCTCGTATTTTACCCGGCAAGGGGTGGTGGCCGCTTTGGGGCACAGCGGCGCCCCCTTTGACCTGGTGCGGCAGGCTGTAGCCCTGGGGCTTAAACACGTTGTCCATACCTATTCTGGCATGGCCGGTTTTCACCACCGCAGGCCGGGCCCCCTTGGCGCGTCGCTGGTTTTGGATGAGCTCAGCACGGAGCTGGTTGCTGATGGCGTCCACTGCCACCCGGCGGCGGTAAAGCTTTTATGCAGGGTAAAAAAGCCGCAACAGCTGGTGCTGGTCACCGATGCCTCGCCCGGGGCCGGCCTACCCGAAGGTGAATATACTCTGGGCGGGGCGAAGCTAGATATCAAGAATGGATGCTCCCGTCTTGCAGACGGAACGCTGGCCGGCAGCACCCTGACCATGAATAGAGCCCTGGCCGGAGCGGTGGAGATGGGTGGGCTGCCCCTGGAAGAGGCTGTTGCCGCCGCCACGGTAAATCCGGCTGCAGTTTTGGGGCTGGAGACCCGCAAGGGTACCCTGGAGGCGGGGAAAGATGCTGATGTGGTAGTGATGAGCCGCGCTTATGAAGTGCTGCTTACTGTTTGCAAAGGTGTGGTTATGCAAAACTGCCTGGGAGGCAAATAAAGTATACCTGGCAGGATCAATCATCAGGGAGGAGAGTGGGATTTTGTTCAGGCTAATCCGTTTCGTGGGTAAGCTGATCGGAGGGCTGGTGCTGGTGGTACTGGGCTTGCTTGCCCTGGCTGTTGTGGTGGTGGCGGTACGCTACTGGATCTGGACTCCGGACACCATGGCGGACTATTACGGCGGGAGGGCAGTTTTAATCCAGGGGCATCGCGGAGCACCGGAAGCAGCCCCGGAAAATACGCTGCCCTCTTTCAGCAAAGCTTTGCAGCTGGGCGCCCACGGTGTCGAACTGGATGTTATGCTCAGCAAAGATGGAGAGCTGGTGGTTATTCACGATTATGAGCTGGATGCTACCACTAACGGCTCCGGAGCGGTTAAAGATTATACCTTGGCCGAGTTGAAGCAGCTCGACGCCGGATCGTGGTTTGCCGATGAATTTGCCGGTACCACCATACCCACGCTGCAGGAGGTGATCGACCACTTGCCGGGTACGGCGCTGCTTAACATCGAAATAAAAAGTGAAAGCATCTCTACCGACGGGGTAGAGCAGGCCGTGGTCGACGCCATTATTGAGAATAATCTTTTAGGCCGGGTGATGGTATCTTCTTTTAATCCCATTTCCCTGCTCAGGGTGAAGTGGGCGGATCAGCGCATCCCGGTGGGCCTGATTTATGCGCCGGATCTGCCGGTGTTTTTAAGCGATGCCTGGTTTTTCCCCATTCTGCTGCCGGAAGCCCTTCATCCTCGCTTTGACATGGTCGATGAGGCCTACATGGCCCGGGCTCGCAAAAAGGGCTACCGCGTCAACGCCTGGACGGTCAATGAAGCAGCGGATATGAAGCGACTGCTCGACCTGGGGGTAGACGGGATCATTACCGATCGTCCCGATTTGCTGCGGGAAATACTGCAGGAGCGCGGCCTGGAGTAGGCTGCATGCTCAGGGCAGCATTAACTTCGGCCAGCACGGTGCTGTCCGTCTCATGCAAGCGGCTGTTTTCCAGGTGGCGCCGCGCCGCGGTCCCACCGAGGCGCCCCAGGGACCAGGCAGCATGGAGCCTAAGCAGCGGCCTGGGATCATTTTTCAGGATTTTTGCCAGCGCCGGTATGGCCGCGGGGTCGCCGCAGTTGCCCAGGGCAATCACAGCGTTGCGCTGCAGTATGGTCTTGCCCCGCCATCCGGCGGCAGTAAGCCCGATGGTTTGATCAAATTCTTTCCGGGTCAGCTGCAGCAGGGGCAGCAGCAAAGGTTCCGCAGGAAAAAATGGGAATGAAGCTTTTCCGGATTCAGGCTGCAGCGCTTTCCGGTTTTCCGGGCAGACTTCCTGGCAAAGGTCGCAGCCGTAAAGCCGCCCGCCCATATAGCTGCGCAACTCGGCGGGGACAATTCCCGGCGCCTGGGTGAGGTAGGAGAGACAGCGGGCTGGGTTTAAAATAAACGGCTCCATCAAGGCTCCGGTGGGGCAGGCCTCCCGGCAGGCTCCGCAGCCGCGGCAGCTTGATTCAGCGGGCGCGGACCGCTCCAGCTCCCGGTCCAGCAGGATGGTGCCCAGGGCAACGAAAGAACCGTAACGCGGCGTGATCAGGGTGCAATTGGCGCCGATATGGCCCAGCCCGGCGATGCGGGCCAGCTCTTTTTCCAGCAGGGGACTGCGGTCGACCAGGATGCGTGATCGGATTGGGCCGGCCAGTTCACGGTTGATCAGTTTTAGCAGCTCTCTGGCTTTATGTTCCAGCACCACATGGTAATCCAGCCCCCGGGCCAGGCGAGACACAAGGCCCCTTGGGCCTGCAGACTTTCCGGAGGGCCTCTGGCGGGGTTCGGGGAAGAGATAAGGGAGCCCCAGGACGATGATGCTGCGGCACCCGGGCAGCAGCTCTTCCGGAGCAAGGCGCCGCAGCGGCTCCTGCTCCTCGAAAGGGGTTGTCCTCCCCTCGGAACGCCGCCGCTGCAGCCGTTCGAGCATATGATCGAGCGGTCCGGCCTCCGTAACTCCTGCCAGCTCCAAGCCGGCGCAAGCGGCCAGTTCTTTTAATTTATCCAGCTTTAATAGCATTTAAATTCCCCTCCAGGGGAATCATACCTCCGGCCCGGTCTTTCGTCAAATTTACGGTTGATCCATCCATTGGCCAATGCAATGTTGGCCTGGGCTTATTACAAAGGTGAGGATTTATCCGAGCTAAAATACCACCGGAACCGCGAAAGCGGAAAGAACTAGGAGCACAATCATGGAAGAGAAATGGGTGCAGCTGCTGGAGGCGTTTAATGACGTGGAGGCCGAAATAATTTGCGGGCTGTTGCAATCGGCCAATATTCCCTGCCGCAAAGCGGACCGCGATGCGCTGGCCGGGGCCATGCGCGTAATCGGGGGGCAGGCCTACGAAATCCGGATCATGGTTCCGCAGAGGCTGCTGCCGCAGGCCAGGTTATTGCTTCGCTCAGCAACAGAGATAGGGGATCAAGACTTAGGGTAAGCATATCCTCTATGAGGCGGTGGACGGTCCAGGGTCCCCGCTGAGGGGAAAACACCGTAAAAAATGAAAATAAAATATAGGGAACGCTCATAGATTTTTGGATGCCCTGTATTTATGGGGTAGGCTCCATGCCCCCACCAAGAAGGGGCGCCGCCAGGCGGATGAAAACCTGCTTTTCCCCCTCTTTTACAAGGGGGGATGGGGAAGATTTTCAAAGTAGGAGTTGAATAGTTGTTCTCGCTCCTTTAGACAGGGAGAGAAAACGGTTTTTGTACATTCTTGAGGTGGCCGTTTGTCGGAAGCATGGGCTTCTCACTGTCCTTAACCGGCAGCCTGTAGAAAAGCGGCTGCCTGCACGGCTCTGTTTTCCCTCTCCCCTGGTGGGAGAGGGTCAGGGAGAGGGGGTAAAGAGCGGTTAGCCAATGCTAAAAACAAAAGTCTTGCAGTTTAATCTTCCGGGTAGCACCATTCCCGTGGCGGTGGCGGCGGAACCGGAGCGGCTGATCGGCGACCTGTCGGATCCGGACCAGGTCCCCTGTTGGGCTGATGTCTGGCCCGCGGCCCGGGCTCTGGCCAAATATATCTGGAGCGGACCTTCCCTGAAGGGCCTTTCTGTGCTGGAGCTGGGCGCCGGCGTAGGGCTGCCGGGAGTGGTCTGCGGGCTTAAAGGAGCCGCCGTAGCCTTCTCCGATTTTCAGCCCCTGGCCCTGGAGCTATGCCGGCAAAATGCCGTCCTGAACCGTCTGCCGCAGTACCGCCTGCTTTTGCAGGACTGGCGCAGTTTCAACCTCAGGGAGCGCTTTGACCTGGTGCTGGCCTCGGATATTGCCTATGAGCCGCGTTTGCTGCCGTACCTGAAAAGGGTGCTGCTGCAGACGATGCAAAAGGGTGGATCCATCTACCTGACCCACGATCATCGCCCCGTGACCTTTGCTTTCATCGAAGAAGTAGTGGCCACCGGCCTCTTTGCCGAAGAGCGCCACCGCATTCCCGTGACCGTGGAGGATCCCCTGCGGCCCCACTACCAGATCGATCTGCACATACTAAAATGGGTCAGCAATGGGGATAACCCCTGCAGCTCAATGGAATAAGCACTCTTTGCTGTTTCTAGAAATTATCTCTTCAAATGGGGATAGGGTTCTATCATCCCTTGCTGCAGTTAAGCCCTGGAAGGAATGGAGCGTTGGGGCGGCGAATAGAAGCTTTGCAATTAATTAACAGGCGAAAGGAGTGAGCGGCATGGATTTTCCCCCGGTGAGCAAACCTTACTTCTCCCCGGATCGGGGCCGCGAGATAGCCTGGCTCAGTATTTGCTGGGTTGTGACAATTATCAGTGCTCTCATCCTCATATTATTCTGGACGCAAACCCGCAGTCTCGATTTCATCATTTCCCTGCAGCAGTGGCGCAGCGTTCCGGTGGAGCTCTTTTTCCGGGCCTTTACTTTCCTGGGTGACGACCAATTTTTTATGATCTTGCTGGGTGTATTAATCTGGTGTGTCAGCAAGCCGCTCGGTTTTTGGACGGCGTTTTTGCTGCTCAGTTCAGGTGTCTACAGCGGCCTGATCAAGGATTTGACCCAACTGCCCCGCCCGGCCCTGGAAGGGGTCATCCACCCGCCTAACAGCTGGGCTTTCCCCAGCGGCCATACCCTTACCGCGGTGACGGTTTGGGGTTACCTGGCGGTGCGGATCAAGCGGAGGGGGTTCTGGATCTGGGCTGTTATCGCCACGGCTTTGATCGCTCTGTCCCGCATGGTCTTGGGGTACCACTTTTTGGGGGACATCCTCGGCGGATTGGCTTTCGGATTGCCGTTTCTGCTGCTTTTCCTCTGGCTGAGCGCCCTCTTTATGCAGCGCGGCTGGGTAGAAAAATTTTCGCTGCCCCTTTTGCTGGCCCTGGCCGTGCTTATACCGGTCGGGCTGACGGCGGTGCTGCCCGGCGCCGATCCTCCCAAGCTTTTGGGCTATCTGGCCGGGGCTTCTGTGGGCTATATCCTGGAAAAAGAAAAAGTGCGCTCGCGCACGGCAGCGGCCCTGCCGCTGCAGTTTGTGAAAGTGGTCCTGGGGCTGGCCGTCCTTTTCGGCATTATCATCGGACTGGGCGGTGTCCTGCCTTCCGGCGGGCCTGACGCGCCCTTTGCCGCCAAGATGGTCGGATTTGCGCGCTATGCCCTGGGCGGCATCTGGGCTACCCTGGCGGCGCCGGCCCTTTTCGTGGCCTTGAAGCTGACGCCCCGGGATGCGGACCAATAGGTCAGCAGCCTCCTGGGATGCCATCAGATGAATGCAAGAAATAGGGCGCAGCGTGCTGCCCCTGCAGGGTTACTGTATTTCCAAGGCAGGAAAAACAATCGACGATCCAAAAATATATCAATAGCCAGATCTATATTTGCAGGGTAATCCGGTAAAAGGGGCTGTCCCCAAAGGGCAGCCTCTTTACACATTTTGCTGTCCCTCCGGCGCATAATCTAAAGAAAGAAAAAGAGGCTTAACAAAATAAGCAAAAAAGTCAAGATCAGGATCAGGTTGAAGTCCAGGTTGGAGATATTTAAGACCTGGAAAAGGCGGATTCCCTGGGGGTTGAAATCCATATGCACCAGGGTAAAAAAGAGGCGGCGCAAAAATTGCAGGCCGTTGACCATGATCAGGCGCAGCCCTTTGTACCAGAGATTATAGACACCGTCGCGCAGCTTCACCGCCGCCAGCTGCAGCCTGCGTCCCAGCCAGGGCAGCCCTTCCCGGTCCAATGCGGCCAGTTTATAGCAGATACGGCTCAGCGGTTTTATGGATTGCACCAGGGCAAGCTCAGCGGCACTGTCCAGTGCGTAGCCGCAAAGGGTAAAAAGGCGCAGGGCATAAGGGCTGTAGATATATGAATTATCCACTGCTGCTTCCACAGCGCGGGATGAGCCGGTATACAATGCAGCAGCAGTGCGGATCAGGGGGCGGTAAACTACCTGTTCCACGCTAAGCCAGGACGGCAGCTTTACCCGCTCAAAGCGGGGTCGCAGCGCCAGGTAGAGCAGCGCCCCGGCGGCCAGGACCAGCACCATGGATTGTAAATCATGCATGTCCCAAAAATTTAACCTGGCCAAATATTTAATGCTGCCTTCGTCAAAGCCAAATCCCCCCGCAGCCGGAATAATCACCCGGTTTAAAAAGAGGGAGGGGAAGCTGCCCAGAGCGATGATGGCGGCTCCCATAAAGGCAAAGATCAGCCGCTCTCTCGCTGTTTCAGGTGGTATATGCTTAAGCCCAGGAGGGCGTTTTCCAAAAAATACGCCGTAAGTCAGCTTAATGATATAGCAAACGGTCAGGGCGCCGGTCACTGTAAATATCTTTTCCGCCAGAGCCAGCGAGAAGAGATGATGGCGTTCTGCCGCTTCGACGATGGCATGGTGCAGCAGCGTTTTGCCGGTGTAACCGTTGAAAAGCGGCACCCCCGTAATTCCTGCCGCCGCTGCCAGAAAGGCGGCAGTTGTTACGGGCATGGAGCGCCACAAGCCGCCGAGGCGCCTTAAATCCAGCTGGTGCTGCGTGCGCACATAGACGGCGCCGATCATCATAAACATGCCCGCCTTAAAGAAGGCATGGTTGACAATATGGTAGACGGTGCCTGACAGGCCTATGGCGCCATGGGGGCCAAGGTAGGCGGCAGCGCCGATGCCCATGAGCATATAGCCCATCTGGCTGATGCTGCTGTAGGCCAGGATGTGCTTGGCATTGAACTGGAAGAGGGCCATTAATGCGGCGGTAAGCATGGTCGCAATGCCGACCCAGATCATGACCAGGCCCAGTTGTCCCGGTGTCTGCCAGCCGCTGACCTCCGGGAGGCGGGGACTGAAAATTAGGTTTACTACCCGCAGGATCCCGTAAGCCCCGGTCTTTATCATAATCCCCGAAAGCAGGGCACTGGCCGGTGACGGCGCCACCGGGTGGGCCTTGGGCAGCCAGATATGCAGGGGCACCGCCCCGGCCTTGATACCGAACCCGGCGATGAATAGAAAGGCAGCCAGGTAACGCAACCTGCCCATCCGCTTCAGCGCTTCCAGGGTCGGTGCTAAGTCAAGGCTCCCGGTGTGAAAGTACATCAGCAGTATTGCTGCCAGCAGCAGCAGGCCGCCCAGGACGCCCATGAAGAGGTAGTTTCGTCCCGCCTCATCGGCCTCCGCGGTGCGGGAGTGAACTACCAGCACATAGGAAGCAAAAGTCATTATTTCAAAAAAGAGAAAAAGGCTGAGCAGATCCCCGGTCATAAACACGCCGAGGCAGCTGCCCAGGGAGAGCAGGAAAAAGAGGTAATAACGGTTTTGGTCCGCTTCGTGGCGCATGTAGCTTATGGAAAAAGCGGTAGCCAGAAACCAGATCAGGGCTGATAAAAGGGTTAAAAGGGCCCCCAGCCGGTCCACCCGGAAGTAAAGCATAGCTTGGACAAAACCAGCCCGCAGCTTCAATTCGACAAAGCCGCTTCCAGCCTCGATGTACAGGGCCACGGCCAAGGCGAGGGTGACCCCGGCCAGCAGCAGCGCGCCCATGTCCCGTAAAGAAGCGCGTTTTAGTCCGCAGAGGTATACAAAAAAGCTCCCGGCCAGAGGAAGAAGTACAATCCAAAAAGGAAGAGTACTGTAGATCAGTGCACTCTCCGCAGGAGAAGGGTAAGCCATCTTGATCTCCCTTTATTCTATGATGTCGCTTAAAACAGGCTGTTGGCCACAGTCTTGATTATTTCCAGGGGCCAGTTCACCGGCAGCAGGGCAAAGACAAAGCAGCCCAGGGCCAGGATGGCTGTAGGCACCAGCATGCCCGCAGGGGCTTCTGCAGCCAGGCTTGGCCTGGCAGGCTCTTGTTCCAGGATTTCCCCGTGTTTAAAAGTATCTGTGTGCTTGTAGTCTTCGCCCCCGCCTTTCCGGTGGAAAAAGGCGGCAATAACGATGGGGAAATAGTAAACCGCGTTTAGCAGGCTGCTGACAATCAATAGGGCCACAAAAATGGGCTTGCCCAGCTCCAGCGCGGCAACGCTGAGCTGCCATTTACTAACAAAGCCATTAAAAGGCGGAATGCCGACCATGCTGAAAGAGGCCAGGGTAAAACAGATCATGGTCAAAGGCATCTTGTAGCCTATACCGTTCATTTCACTAATATTCTCCTTGCCTGCCTGCACGATAATTGCGCCGGCGCAAAGGAAGAGGCAGCCTTTCATGAAGGCATGGGTAAAGATATGGTAGACCGCGCCGACCATGGCTTGTTCGCTGAGCAGGCCGATCCCTAAAAGGATGTAGCCGATCTGAGCGATGCTGGAATATGCCAGCCGCCTTTTCAAATTATCTTGCAAAATAGCCAGGGCAGAACCGAGCAATATGGTGATGGCGGCCAGCACCAGCAGAGAGGCCTCCCAGTTCACCAGGCCAAAAAATTTGGGCGAGAAAATATCAGTTGTCACCCTGATGAGGCCGTAAGCCCCCGTTTTAATCATTATTCCGGAAAGCAGGGCACTGGCCGGAGCCGGCGCTGCCGGGTGGGCGTCGGGCAGCCATACGTGCAGCGGAAACATACCTGCTTTAATGCCGAAGCCAATTAAAAACCCGATAAAGGCGTACAGGGCCAGGCTGGATGGTTCACTAATCAAGCCCCCCTGCCCGAAAGAGATGCTTCCGCTCAAATAGTAGGTTGCCACCAGGCCAAAGAAAATGGCCAGGCCGCCGGCCACGGTTAAATATAAATACTTGGCGCCGGCAAACATTGAATAGCTGTCTTCTTCGTGGGCAATTAAAACGTAAGTGTTTATGGCCATGAATTCGAAAAAAACAAACAACCCCAGCAGGTCGCCAGCCAGAAAAAGGCCGACGCAGCCCCCTTGAGCCAGCAGCAGGAATGTGTAATAGCGATCGTGAGCATGGCTGTGGGCCAGGTAGCGCGGCGAATAAATCGTCGCCAGCAGCCATAGGAAAGAAGCGAGCAAGGCCAGGAAGAACCCCAGGCCGTCTACCCGAAAGGTGATGGCCAGGGGCAGTTCGAACAACCGGTATCCCGCCTCCAGCACCTGTCCATCTTTAACCGCCGGATACATTAAAGCCACCACTGCTAGGGACAGGGCTGAAAGGCCAATGGCCAGGGGTTCGCGGTAGCGGTCTTTAAGGTAATGTGTGACAAAGTATAGCAGCAACCCGCCGAAGATGGGGCTTAAGGCTGCAAAGGCCGGTAAGCTGGTTATAATGCTCACGGTCGATTCGCCTCCTGCGTAAGAAGTTTACTCCTGATTGATTCTACCGTCAAGGTTCATGGAATTATGGCAAACACAGAACTGGTGATGATCTGCGCCAGTTCCAAAGGCCAGTTGTGGGCAAGGGCAGTAAAGAAAAAACTGCCCAAAGCCAGCAGCAGAACCGGCACCAGTAAAATCGGTGATGACTCCTTGATGCGCACCCTGCGCCTTATGCTATGCCAGTCTTTAGCCTGATCACCCAAAAAAGCGTTGTAGGAGATAGGCAGATAATATGCGGCATTGAGCATGCTGCTCACCAGCAGCAGAACCAGCAGCAGCGGCTGTCCCACATCAAGGGCCCCCTGTCCCAGGTACCACTTGGTCACGAACAAATTGAAAGGCGGCAGCCCTACCGCCGTCAGAGCAGCTATGGTGAAGGCGAGCATGGTTAGGGGCATCTGCAGGCCTATTCCTCCCATTTCGCTGATCTTGCGTTTGCCGGTGCCGACAAGAATAGAGCCGGCTGCTAAAAAGAGGCACCCTTTCATGAAAGCATGGGCAAAGATATGATAGAGGTTGCCGGTAAAGCCGTTTGGTGTTAAAAGGGATATGCCCAGCAGAATATAGCCGATCTGGGCAATTCCGGAGTAGGCCAGCCGGCGGTTCAAATCGTCCTGGCCGATAGCATTGAGGGAACCGTAGAGAATAGTGATGCAGGCCAGGACTAAAAGCACTGTGTGGAAGCGTGCTTCGCGAACAAGCTCGATACCGTAAAGATCGTAAAAGACCCGGATCAGCCCGTAGACTCCTGTCTTCAAAAGCATGCCCGAAGAGAGGGCGGCGGCGGGAACTGGCGCCGCCGTATAAGCGTCGGGCATCCACAGGTGCAGCGGAAACATGGAAGCCTTAATTCCGAAGGCGACCAGGAAGCCGATAAACGCTGTTACAGACGGAACAGTGTCCGCCGGGAAAACTCCTCCCTGGCCGAAGGCCAGTGTTCCGGCTTGCAGATAGGTGATTGCCAGTCCCAGAAACAGTCCCACACCGGCAATAATGGTCATGAATAGAAATTTGGTTGAAGCGGCAATGGCCTCCACGGTTTGCTGCTGAATAAGCAGGATAAAAAACATGATTGACATAAATTCGAAAAACAAAAACAGGCTGAGCAGATCACCGGCCATGATTACGCCGAGGCAGCCGGCGAAGACCAGGGCTGCTACCCCCCAGAAGCGAATCCGGTGCGGCTGTCCGCTCATAAACCCCAGCGTATAAACAAAGAGGATGACCCCGAAGAGACAAAAAAGCAGCACCATAAACAGGCTCAGGAAATCTACCCGGAAACTCAAGCCCAGGGGCGGCAGCAGCTTATTAAAAGTCAAAGCCAAAAATTTTCCTCCGGCCACTTCGCGAACCAGCAGCAGCGACAGCACTGCCGGGCCCGCTGCGGCGCAGATAAAAAGAAGGCGGGCTATTTTCTCGGAAAGCAATCCCGCCACCAGGATCGCCACGCCGCACAGTATGGGCAGCAGTACCATAATCAGAGGTAAATAACTGATTGAGATCTCGTCAGCCGGCATCTAAAAAAACCTCCTCTTACGCGGATGCGCGCTAGAAAACTGCCTTCACTACTGTTTCCACCAGGGGGATGGTGGTGTATCCTGCGAAAAGCCCCAGAAAAATCGACGCACCGGCCAGAATAACCGTTGGCGCCAGCATAGTCAAGGGGGCCTCCAACCCTTTGGGTTCGTCAAAAGAACCTTTTTGAAAAAATGCATTTATGATAATCGGCAAATAGTAAATCGAATTCAGGATCGTGCTTCCCAGAATCACATAAGCATAAACCGGTCTTCCGGCACTAAAGCCTGCAGTTAAGAGATAGTATTTGCTGACATAGCCGCAAATGGGCAGCACTCCCATGAGGCCGAGGGCGCCAACAGAAAAAGCCAGCATTGTCAAAGGCAGCCGCCTTCCCACGCCCGCCAGGTCCTGGAGCTTTGTTTTTCCGGTTACAGTGATAATCGTTCCGGCGCAGAAAAAGAGGGTTATTTTCATAAAAGCGTGGTTGATGATGTGCAGCAGGCCGCCGGTAAGTCCAAGGGGGGTTAACATCAGCGTTCCCAGGGTTATATAACCGAGCTGGCCGATGGTGGAGTAAGCCAGGCGCAGCTTTAGCACATCCTGCTTGATGGCCATAATCGACCCTACGATAATGGTGAGACAGATCACCACCGCCAGGTAGCCGGTTAAGTTAAGATTCTGAAGCGTTTCCACGCCGTAAAGGGAGTAGAAAACCCTGGCTATACCGAAAACACCAGCCTTGACGATGGCCACAGCATGAAGCAGGGCGCTTACCGGAGTCGGTGCGACCATGGCTCCGGGCAGCCAGGAATGCAGCGGCATCACCGCTGCTTTGGTGCTGAAGCCGGTAATACAGAGGATAAAGATGATTACCAGCATGGTCCGGCTTCCCGGCGGGGCCGCGCCCAAAATTCCACCGGGAGCGAAATCCAGGGTGCCCACAAGATCATAAATAATGAAAAGGGCCAGGAAGATAAGCGCCCCTCCTCCGAAACTGTAGCCGATATATTTAATTCCCGCGCGGGTTGCCTCCCTGGTCTGGGCATGAACGACCAGGGGATAAGTGCAGATAGCCAGGTATTCATAAAAAATGTAGAGGGTAAACAGATTTCCGGCAAAAGCAACGCCCATGGTTGCCGAAGCGGACAGGACAAAGAAGGTAAAAAAGCCGCGCCGCCCGTGTTCCCGGGACATATAGCCCATAGCATAAACAATGGCAAAAACCCATAGGGTCGAAGAGACTGCCCCAAAAATCATCCCCATGGCGTCAACCTTGAAGTAGATATGCAGATTTTCCACCAGCGGGATCAGCCTTAGCTCGACTGCCTCGCCCTGCAGGATTACAGGTAGCATGCCCATTACCGCGGCGAAAGTAAGAAATATGGAAGCGAGTGCCGTTATATGCCGCAAGAAAGCATTTTCTTCATCAAGGAAGCGTATTACCAGTGCACCGATTAAAGGGAATATAACCGCCAGTAAGGGGAGGATACTGGTCATGGTTTTTCAGGCGACCTCCCTGTCATTAAGTGTTTATTAAATCTATTTTAAGAAAAGGGCAAAACCCAGGATAATAATTAAAGTGAAAATGATTATCAACAGGTTAAAGTCCAGATTGGAACTGCCGAAAACCTGGAATGCCTTGCTGCTTTTGGGGCGGTTATCCATCTGAAACAGGGTCCGGAAACCTCCCCTTAAAAAGCGGAAAATTGTACCGAATATCGCTTCAATTGATGAAAGCCAGAGTGTGTAAACCTTATCCTGCACTCCGGCCAGGGAATGTTTAATGCTGCGGCCCCAGTCGGGTAAAATGCGTTCATCAAAGGCAATCAGGCCGCGGTACACGGGAGCGAGGAGCCCGGGCAGGGAGACATAGGAACGGTCTAAATTTTTCTCCAGCACATTGCCGGCAGCGGTAAATAGCGCCAGCGAATATCTGCTCGCCGGTGCGTAAACATGCCGATCCACGCTGAGCCAGAAGGGGAATCTGGTCCTGCTGAACAGGTGAAGCCGCTTCATCAAGTATAACAATGCCAGCCCGCAAAAGATGGGGATGAGTACGCCGGCCAGGTCTTTGGGATTTAAAAATTGCTGTTTCAACAGGTAGCCCACGCTGAGGCTGCCATAGATGAAGCTGCCTGCTGCCGGAACTATTGCTCGTTCCAGAATTAACATGGGGGCGTTGCCGAGAAAAATGATGACGGCTGCAAAGACGGTGAAAACAATCCGCTCCAGGAAAGGCTCCCTGGGGAGTTTTTGCAGGTGCTCCGGCCTGGCTCCGAAAAATACGCCGGTAAACAGCTTAAATATATAACATACAGTGAGTATGCTGGTAAACATAAATAGTTTTTCCGCCAGGTTAAGGGAAAGCAGGTGATGATGTTCATAGGCTTCGACGATGGCGTGATGCAGCAGCGTTTTGCTGATATACCCGTTAAAGCCGGGAAACCCGGATATGCCCAGGGCGGCAACCAAAAAAGCTCCGGTGGTAAAGGGAAAGCTGCGAGCCAGTCCGCCCAGGCGGGATAGCTCCAGTTCGTGGGTGCGGGCATAAATCGCTCCGGCCATCATGAACATGCCCGCCTTGAAAAAAGCATGATTTAAAATATGGTAGCTGAAAGAACCGAAGGCCAGGCCGCCGTCATATCCGAGATAGGCCGCGCAGCCTACGCCCATTAAAATATAACCCATTTGGCTGATGCTGCTGTAGGCGAGGATCCGTTTAATATTGGTTTGAAAAAGAGCCATCAGCGCGGCGCTAAACATGGTGGCGATGGCGATCCAGATTATGATATAACCCATTGTATTCGCCAGGAGCCAGTGTCCATGCTCGCCGGCGGCGGGAGCAATGACCAGGTTTACCACCCGGATGATACCATAAGCACCCGTTTTGATCATAATCCCTGAAAGAAGCGCACTGGCCGGGGAAGGGGCTACCGGGTGGGCCTTGGGTAGCCAGACGTGCAGCGGTACCATGCCGGCCTTAATGCCGAAGCCGACAATCAGGGATAGCAGGATCAGGTAGCGGACGCTGCCGCTTTGCTCCAGCAGTTCCTGTTGCGGCGCCAGTGCCGTGGTGCCCGTGGCAAAATGGAGCAGGATTATGCCTGCCAGCAGTGACAGTCCGCCGATTATGCTTAAATAGAGGTAGCTGCGTCCAGCTGCCATGGCTTCTTCGGTCTCAGTGTGGATGACCAGAACGTATGAAATCAAGGACATTATTTCGAAAAAAACAAAAAGGCTGATCAGGTCACCAGCAAGAAAGACGCCTATACAGCCGGTTAAGGTAATCAGTAAGAATACATAGTAGCGGGTGCGCCGGTGCTCATGGGCCATGTATGTCCAGGAAAACAGGGTTGCCAAAAACCAGATTAACGAAGTGAACAGGGCAAATAAGGCACTGAATAAGTCAACCTGAAAGAAAAGGCCCAGGCCTAAAAATTCAGGCCAGGCCAGGGTAACGGTTCCTGACAGCACGGTCAGGAAAAGCAGTGTGCACAGTAAAAAAACTCCTCCGCTGGTGAGAACAGCGGCGAGGTTTCGCCAGGCTTCATGGCGCCTGAGCAGCGCCGCCAGGGCGGCCCCGAAAAGCGGCAGCAACACTATATACACGGGAAGGAGGCTTATGTTACCATTAAGAAAGTGGTAGTCCGGCATGGTCGGCCCTCTTTTCCATGTGAAATCAAAAACTTTTTTCCATATTCGCTTTAACTTGATATTTTCCTTCTTCAAAATGAATTATTTAATAAGGAATGTTGTGAAAGTTTTCTCAAGCAACCATTTTATAGATTATTAGAGATATGCTTAAAAAAATTCTGTAAAAATGCTAGGGCAAGTGAAAAATTGCACTAAATTTTTAAAATGCAAAGGATATTATAGCCTGGTGTAGAAATAACCTAATATCGGTTTGCCGGGTTATTGCACTTTATGCCGGAGGTGAAAAATTTGATCAGTAAAATTGGCGTGTGGGAATGGGTGCTGATCCTGGCTGTTGCGCTGATCATCTTTGGTCCGGCCAAACTGCCCGAACTGGGACGCTCCATTGGCCGGGCCATCCGCGAATTCCGGCAGGCGTCGAAAGAGATCAGCCGGAGCATATCCGTAGATGATGCGGATGCGCAGGAGAACCCGGAAGAGTAAATATAAAGTTGCTGCTGCAACAATCATTGGGGGGTATGGGTGTGGCTTTTGGACTGGCGGTTACATGGCCCGAGCTAAAAAGAGAAATGGACCGATATCAACCGGTAGCAGGAATGGAAGAATCATTGATTCGTTTTTATGAACAACTTTTCCAGATATGGTATGAATTCCGGGAACGAATTGGTGGCGCTACTGCACTGTGGAAGCTGGAAGAAATTAACGAGCTGCTTCGCCAGGACCACTTTTTGCTGCACGGACGGCAGGTCCCTGTGGATGGCCCCCTCTATCGGCATGTGCTGGGTAAAATTGTAGAAGCTCTAAGCTGCCTTGATCCGGAAACAAGCGGGTTGCAAAAGCTGCTTGAGCTTCCCGATTTACAGGAACTAAACCTGGCCGAGTTTTTAGCGAAGAGCACCTCGTTTGATGGGGAAAAAATGGTAAAATATGCCCGCGATCATAAGTGGGATGAGGCCGCAGGCGTTGAAGCGGAGCTGGTAGCCTACGTCTTGTTTCAGGCATTGGGCCCGTTCTATCAGTCTTTGGGAGCGTCAGTAGCTGCGCTGTCTGATTTTTCGTTATGGCAGCACGGTTTTTGCCCCCTTTGCGGGCAAAAGCCGGGCATGGCCATGCTGCGTTCGGATGATGGCGCCCGGATCCTGGAATGCTGGCTTTGCCATGTTCAGTGGCAATTTCCCCGCTTACAGTGCCCGTTTTGCGCCAATAAGGATTTCACGAAGCTGCAATTTTTCTATACGGAAGAACATCCAGGCCGCAGAGTGCAGCTTTGCGACTGTTGCAAGAGCTACTTAAAAACAGCGGTGACCAGAGAAATTGGCCGGGAGGTCATTTTAGAGCTGGAGAATATTTTTACCGTCCAACTGGATTACCTGGCCCGCAGGGAGGGTTATCTTCCCGGTGAAGGCTTGACCCTACTGTCTTAGAGCAAACAAAATAGGAGGCTACCCCAAATGTTGTTCGGCAAAATTGGTCCCCTGGAAGTTGTTGTTATCCTGGTGGTAATCTTACTCATCTTCGGGCCAACCAAGCTGCCCGGCCTGGCCAAGGCCATTGGTAAGAGCGTGGTGGAGCTAAAAGACGGCTTGAAGGGCAAGAGCTCCGGCGCGGAAGATTCTTCTCCCGCTGCGGAGAATCATAAGGGCAACTAGCTCAAACCGGAGCCGGCAGCGGGCAGCAAGCCCGCCTTTTAAGCTTCCCCCCTCACTTAAGGGGGGGATTGTTTTGTTATCAGTTCATAGGCGATGGTGGAAGTGAGACCAAGATGAGTAAAAGCAAGGACGGCACCATGACGGTGCTGGAACACCTGGCGGAGCTGCGCATACGCCTGATCATTTCCGCGGGGGGTGTGCTGGCGGCGGCCATATTTTGCTTCACCCGGGCATCCTGGATTCGCCGTTTTATTACCGCGCCGCTGAAAGGGCTTCCTTTGATTTATCTTTCCCCCCCGGAGGCCTTGACAGCCAACTTAAGGCTTTCTTTTCTTGCCGGCGCTGTAATCGCCTCACCCCTAGTTCTGCACCAGGTCATGGCCTTTTTGTTTCCCGCTTTCACCCGGCGGGAGAAGATATTCGTTCTCACCATCCTGGCAGGAGTTTGTTTCCTTTTTTGCTGCGGTGTATTCTTTGCTTACACCGTGGCTTTTCCCTTCACGATCGATTTTTTTCTGCAGTTCGCCTCCGATAGGCTTAATCCCCAGTTCACAATCAGTGAATATATTTCGTTTGCAGCGTCTTTTCATCTTGCCTTTGGCCTTGCTTTTCAACTTCCTTTACTGGCATGGGCCCTGGGCCGCGCCGGATTGCTTTCTTCCCAGTTTTTACGGAAGAACCGCAAATATGCCCTGCTCATAATACTGGTGGTGGCGGCGGTAATTACGCCTCCCGATGTAATTTCCCAGATGGTGATGGCAGGGCCGCTGTTTTTACTATACGAGGTGGGTATAATCATGGTACTGGCCAGTGAAAAAAGGAGAAAGAAAGAGGCGGCGAAAATATAATAAAAATGATCGGGAGGTTAACAGGTGCAGCGAGCGGGCGAAAAGGGAGCCATTGTTTTAGCCGGCGGTGACAGCAAGCGCCTGGGTGTGGCCAAGCCTTTATTGAAGCTGGGAGAGGAATCGCTCATCGAGAAAGTAGTAAAAAGTCTAAGCCCTTTTTTTAGCCGCATCACCGTGGTAACGGACCGCCCGGAGATCTTTCCTCCCATGCCGGTCCGGTTTGTTTGCGATTTGTTAACCGGCTATGCTAAAAATCCATTGCGGGGCATTCATGCCGGGCTGAGCGCTTCCGATTTGCCGTACCAGTTTGTGCTGGCCTGTGATATGCCTTTTGTCAACCTGGACTTGATCGGCTACATGGCCCGGTTCGCCGGCCGTTATGACGTAGTGGTTCCCTGTATCGGCAGCTATTATCAACCGCTGCATGCTTTTTATAGCCGCTCCTGCATTGAAGTCATCCACAGGCAGCTGGAGCAAAACGGCGGCAAGGTGACTTCATTTTACCATTCTGTCCGGGTCAGGCATATCGGCGCAGATGAAATAATACAATATGATCCCCGGCAGCGTGCTTTTTTTAATATCAACACCTGGGAGGATTACCGGGCAGCGCAAAAGATATTGACTTCTGTTACCGGTTGATCTGCGTATAATTGATTCAAGCGAAAAAACGCTTATGAGTGCATAAATTATTGATAAAGGGAGACAGTGATCATGCCAAAACTACCTGACTACATTGGGCCGGTTGCCTTTGGATTGAAAATGGGAGTTATCCTGCCGGGGATGTCTATTGTTGATACCATTTTTGAGCAGCTTTGCCGCTGCCACCGGGACGGCCTGCTGCAGAACGGCGACATTGTTTGCATTACCGAGTCTGTTGTGGCTCGCGCGCAGAACAATTATGTCACCACCTCCGATATTGCCCGTGAAGTTCAGTTAAAATTGGGGCTTACAGCGCAGGGAAAAGTGGCTGTTGTCTTCCCCATTGCCAGCAGGAATCGTTTTTCCCTGGTGTTAAAAGGGATTGCCGAAGCGGTTCCCCGGGGAAAAGTGCTGGTGCAGTTTTCCTATCCCTGTGACGAAGTGGGCAACCAGATTATCTCCCCTGATTTTGCCAAAGAACTTGGGCGTGATTTATTCACCCTGGAGGACCTGGGAGGCCGTTCTTTCAAGCATCCCATTACTGGAGTAGATTATGTGGGGTTGTACCGGGAGATCATTCAGTCTGCCGGTGCTGAAGCGACAATTTACTTTTGCAATGATCCGGCCGCGGTGGCCCGTTTCGAACCTGACGGGGTTATTGCCGCCGATGTTCACAATCGTGCCGAAACCAAGCGGATCATCCGCCGGTTTATCAATAACTGCATCGGCCTGGACGACATGTTTACAGAAGGGCAGGTTCGTTCAGAATGGGGATTGCTGGGGAGCAACATGTCGGCGGGCAACAAATTGAAGCTGGCCCCCAGGGAGGGGAAAGAGGTGGTCTGCGCCTTGCAGCGTAAAGTGGCTGAGCAGCTGCATGTCAGGGTGGAGGTATTGATTTATGGGGATGGAGCCTACCGCGATCCCAGCAGCGGCATTTACGAGCTGGCCGATCCCCAGCCGGCTTTTGCCGTTACCGGCGGCCTTAAAGGGTTTCGTGAAGGAATAAAATTAAAATACCTGGCGGATCGCTACTACCATGAGGGTAAAAGCGCAGCGGAAATTGAACAGATTCTGGAGCAGAGGAAAGCCGGCGTTCTACCTGGGGACAGCATGGAAAAAGAAGGGACCACCCCCCGGCGCATAGAAGATATCCTGGCCAGCCTGGCCGATCTGGTCAGCGGCTCCGCCGACGCCGGAACACCGGTGGTGATCATCAAAGGCTTTTAAGCCAGGCGCCTGTTCCGGCGTTTTGCGCCCAATGCATAGATGGCGGAGACAGCGAGATGGGCCGCCCAGATGGCGGGAAAGTAATCTCCGGCGATGGCGTAGACGGTCTTCCGGCCCGTTAGCTCCAGTGGCACAATGAATATGTCCGGCTCGGATTTTCCCGAACGAAAGATTTCACGGCCCCGGTAATCAAAAGAGGCGGTAATACCGCTGTTGGCCACCTGGGTTACACCGATGCCCATTTCCGCCGCGCGGATGGCTGCCACCTGGACATGCTGCTCCAGGCCGATGGTCTCCCCGAACCAGACATCATTAGTTAAAACGAAAAGGTGGCGGGCGCCGTCACGGGAAAAATGGCGGGTCACGCTGCCGAAATATGATTCAAAGCATACCACTGCCCCCAGCGGGAGGTTGTCAATCTCGAATATGGTGCTTTCCTTTCCGGCAGTATAGCCGCCGATGTGCTGATCCAGATCCAGAATTTGATTAAGCTGCTCAGGCAGGGGGCAGTATTCCACAAACGGCACCAGGCGCTGCTTATGGTAAAGCTGCACTTTGTCGTTTCCAGGGGAAAGGAGGACAACTGAGTTATAAAGATTGGGGCCGTCCCATAACCTGGCGCCGTACAGTATATTTAAGTTTAATTCTTCAGCCAGTGCTTTCATTTCGGGCTTATGCAATCCGCTTTTTGACATACGCAAGCTTACAACAGTTTCCGGCCAGACCACCAGCTGCAATCGCGGCTCCGCCGCGGCTGCCCGGCGGGTCATGGCTAAATAGCGTTTTAAAATTTCCTCTTTGCCTGCGGCGGTTAGAATCTCTTCTGGCGCGCTGTTGCCTTGCACTAGTGCTGTCTCCAATTTTTCCCCGGTTCCTCTTTCCTTGAAACAGGAGGGCAGGATTAGGCCTGCCACTAGCAGTGCAGCTATAATTATGGCTCCGCCGAGCCGCTCTTTGCGCTTCAGTCTTCCCGATAGGGCTAGAACAAGAAGGCTTTGACAGCCGATCATCACAAAGGGCAGCCCCCAGTAGCCGTAAACAGCAGCCAGGTTAAGGATAAAAGGGTACCCCCACTGCGTGTAGCCCAGGTAGCCCACATTGTAGCCGATGAAGCTGACGGACCGGGCATACTCGATTAAGAGCCACAGGGTTGGCAGGATGAAAACAAGGCCCAAAGAGAAAACCCGGCTGCGGGCAAACCAGGCCGCGGCCAGTGTAAACAGGGCGTAGAAAGAAGAAAGCACAAAAACCAGTAGGCCCATGGCCAGGTAGGCCAGCGAGGTGGGCAGATATTCAACCAGGACACCGGCCAGGTAAAGATTTAGGTAAAGATGGAGGGGTAGGGCGAAGATAAAGCCGCCCCAGAGGGCCTGGCAGGGTGATGCCTTCAAGCAAAACCATAATAGCGGGATCAGTGCAATCCAGCCCAGGTAACCTTGATCGAGGGGAGGGTAAGCCGGAATTAAAGCCAGTCCGGATAGCAAGGGAGCCAGAAAAATCAGCGGTGAAATTTTGCAATTGTCAGGCCTTCGCTTCATTTTTTATATCACCCCCTCCCTGCCAAGTTTATGAAAAGATAACCAGTTGTCTCTGAGGCTTAAAAAAGGATCAAGTTATAGTTTAACATAAAACCAGGGTGAGCGGGACAGAACACCCAGGGGTCGTCCCAAAAGCCAGTTGGGGACCCCTTAAGCTTGTTTTTTGAACCCTTCTTTCTGAACGCAGATTGTGGGCGGCTTCTTCCCTTAATTTTTGCAGCATCAAGATTGACCCTTCCTCCAGCTCTTCTAAGCCCTTATCCCCATATTCTTCATTCTCTTCTTCATTGGCCGATCAATTTGCTGAAAAGCTCCCTGATCTTGCCTTGAAGTTTTTCTTGATGCTGCCTCGTTGATTTACCCGACAGCCCCAATGCCGGCCCCGCTGTCGCCTCTCTCAGTTTCCGGTATTTTCAGGCTATAACATTCGTTGACTGAAATTTAGATCAATGATATATATAAAACAATTAAACAGCTTGATCGATTAATCTGTTTACAATCCGGAGGTTGCGGCTATTACAAACGATCATCTTCTCGAATACATTAAAGAGCTTGACCTGGTTTTTAGCCGGTTGATTTACCGCTTTAGGGATTTGTTCAGCCGCTATACGGTTGATGAAATCACTGACACCCAGTACATTGTCCTCCGCTCTTTGCGCAAAGGGCCGTGCAACACTTCTTACCTGGCCCAGGTGCTGGGAGTGACCCTCAGTGCGGTAACCGCCCTTGTGAATCGTCTTCATAAAATGGGGCTGGTTGAACGGGAGAGGAGAGAAACAGATCGGCGGCAGGTCTGGATTAGCATTACCGCCAGGGGACTTGAGGTGTTAAAAGATGTAGAAAATAAACGTTACTTACTTATGGCTCTATACCTGTCAAAACTGCCCCAGTCCGAGAGGGCTGAGATACTATCCATGCTCAAGCGGATCCTGAATCTGTTTGGGCGGGAAGATATCCTGGAAGATGAAAAACTTAACGAATGAGCGGGGGCTGCCTTTTGGGACAGCCCCCTTACCATGTTTTGTTCTTTGACTCGCCGCCGGTACTGTTATTCTATTCTGCTCCGCCTGCCGGAGGAGATTGCTTTTTTCTTTTAATCCGGCCAATTAGAACCCAGGCAATCAAACCGATCATCGCCAGGACCAGCAGTACCGGCAATAAGGTGGTTATCACCACCAGCAGCGTGGCGAAGGCGGTCATAATAAAGTTAATGCTGCGGACCAGCGCCTCTTTCATCCGGGCGCCCAGATTTTCAAAGGGGGCCGGGGAAACTTTTTGGGTGGCAATGTGCTCTTCGCGGATATAGAGATTGATGGTGGAATAGCTTACTTTATCCTGCAGATAGGTGAACTGAGTGGTCAGCACTTCAATTTCGCCGCGGACCCTGCCCAGCTCTTTTTCTACCTGCAGCACTTCTTCCACGGTATTGGCCATTTCTAAAATTTCCCGGAGACGCTCCTCCTGTGCCTCTAAATTTTTTATTCTGGTCTCCAGGTCCAGATATTGCATGGTGACGTCGTCTTCGGTGAAGCTGCTATCCGTTGCTTTTCCCAGTTCCTGAAGCTGCTCCATGAAATGATCAAACTGCTGCTCCGGAATCCGCAGAGTCAGGTTGGCCGCATATTGCCCTTCTCTCATTTCGTAGATGTTAGATTCACTGATAATTCCGCCGACGGCTTTAACTTTGCTCTGAATTTCCCGCACCGTCTGCCGTGTGTCTTCCACAATCAGGTTCATGGATCCGTTGCGGATTACGTGCCGCACTTCACTGGAACCGGCAGCGCTGCCCTGCGCGTGTACTGGCGCCTGTTCTTCTTGCGGAGCTGCGTCGCCTATCTCTTCACCCCTGTACCCGGAAAAGCCGAAACTCCTTTCCGAAACGGTTAAAGCGGCATCCTTAGTTGATGGCGCTGCACAGGATGATAGCAGCAGGGCGGACAGCAATAGGAAAAGAAACAGGAATAGGGCCCCATAGAGATTTTTTCTGTTCATGTTCTCCCCTCCTCACACCTATGACCTCCAGGGCCCGGTCAGGGTTCCCATGCTCATGGCTCCACGAATTTTTGCCGGGCCTTTTATCCATTATCAACTCGGTATGAAAAATGTGCAAGTTTAATTTGTTAAATATTTAGAGGCTCTGAAGTTGTGGCATGAAGGAGGAATGGGGGGCGCGTGTGAAAAAGAAATGCAGCCAGAATATTCGTCTCGGCTTTTAGCCCGCACTAGAAAACAGAAGCCTGCAACGACCTGCGCTCCGGCTAAGTTCAATCCTTAAGCAGCCTGCTACAGCCGGCAGGCTATAACAGACCGCCCATTCAGAACTGAACTTAACCTTTGCTCGACCGGTATAAATCCTTTAGAAGCCGACAACGATCTGATGACCGTTGCCGACCTCGCAGAGATTCCCGGAGACCTAAGTATTTAAGAACTTATACCGATCTTAGCTCGACCATAATCGATCCTTGCAGACCCTGCCATAATCGGCTTGACTATGGCAGAGCCTTACAGAACCGATGATGATCTTCCCTCCGGCTGATAACAAGCCCCTCTGGGGACCTGTCATCAACCTTTGGCCGGCTGCAGCAAAGCCAGCTGACCTTGCTGCAGCCTGGGCTCGGCCGCTACAGACCTCTGTTCAGTGGTAGTATTTCCGGTTTAGCGCCAATTATTTATGACCTATAAAAGAAGTTTAAGTCTGAAAAATGTAATAATTTACTTTTTAAAAAATATTAATTATCTTAAGCAGGATTTCAAACCTTTCTGTAGAATAACTGTTACCTAAATTCAAGTGTTTAAACCTAACCTCCTACTATATATTTTTGCTGCAGGGCTAACCCTGCATTTTTTTTAGGTTAACCGGACATTTTTTCCTTAATTACAAAACCTTTTTACGGTTTAAGATGAAACCGCAGCCACACCGGGGATTGCCTGCTGCGCCACCAAAAAATTATGCAAATTCCAGAAATTTGCCACTTAAAAAACATTCATTTCTGTGATTAAATATATTAGCACAGATAATCAATTTTGCTCTCAATTCTGGCTTTTTATGGCTGGGTTCGGGTTAAACTACGCAGCAAAGGGAGTGGACTAATATGTTTCGAAATAAGCAAAACTTTAAAAAAGCTTTTATTGACAAATTGATGTCTTTGCAAGGTAAAACTATTAGTCAGGCTACCCCCCTTGACGCCTATAAAACCCTTGGGGCAATGGTTCGGGAACGGGTTATGCCAAACTGGGCCAGCACTACCCGACTATACCGGGAAACCGGTTTAAAGCAGGCCTATTACTTCTCTATGGAGTTTTTGCTCGGGCGCTTGCTGAAAAGCAATCTGCTTAACCTGGGCTTGTTGGATTTATGCCGGGAAGCGTTGAGGGAACTTGACCTAAACTTAGAGGAGGTGGCGGTGGAGGAGCCTGATGCCGGATTGGGTAATGGCGGCCTGGGGCGTCTTGCTGCATGTTTTTTGGATTCTCTGGCCTCCCTTGATTTGCCGGGCCATGGCATCGGTATTCGCTATAAGTATGGCCTGTTTGAGCAAAAGATTAAAAACGGTTTCCAGGTGGAATTTCCTGAAAATTGGCTGCGCGAAGGGAATGTGTGGGAGGTGCGCCGCCCTGAGGATGCTGTTGAAGTCAGGTTCGGGGGAAATGTCAGGCTTGAGCAGCAACATGGCCGGTTAGTGTGTCATCACGAAAACTGTGAAGTGGTACGGGCGGTTCCGTATGACCTGCCCGTTGTTGGCTATGGCACTGACACGGTGAACACTTTGCGCCTTTGGGACGCGGAAGCCCTTGACAGTGAACGCTGTGCGGCCATGGGCTGCTATCACAGGGTTGTCGATTACCAGCAAGCTTTGGAATCCATTACCGAGTTGCTCTATCCCGATGACTCGCATCGCGAAGGGAAAGTGCTTCGGCTGAAGCAGCAGTATTTTCTCGTATCTGCCGGGCTGCAAAGTATATTGGGTCATCATAAAAAGAAATACGGCACTTTATCTAATTTGCCCAGCAAAGTAGCGGTGCATGTCAATGACACGCATCCTGTGCTGGCCATACCCGAAATGATGCGCATTCTTATGGATCAGGAAGGGCTCCCCTGGGATCAGGCCTGGAAAATAACAACACAGACCGTATCCTATACTAATCATACCACGCTGGCCGAGGCCCTGGAAAAATGGCCCGTTGATATTTTTCAGCCACTTCTGCCCCGCATTTACCAGATTGTTGAAGAAATTGACCGCCGGTTTAGGCTTAGCCTGGCCATTAAAGGTATGCCGGACCGGCATAGTGCCAATCAAATGGCCATCATCGCCGGGGGGCAGGTGCGCATGGCTCCCCTGGCCATCGTGGGGAGCCACAGTGTAAACGGAGTAGCCAGGTTGCATACAGAAATACTAAAACAGAGAGAAATGAAAGATTTCTATGCCGTGTACCCGGAAAAGTTTAACAATAAGACCAACGGCATCTCACACCGTCGCTGGCTGCTCCAGGCCAATCCGGACTTGGCCGCGCTGATTACAGGCGCCATCGGCCCGGAATGGATACGCCAACCTGATTTACTGGAACGCCTGCTGCCTTATCATCAAGATCTATCTTTCCAGGAGCAGCTGCGCCGCGTTAAGCAGAAGAACAAGTTAAAACTGGCGGAAATAATCAAGCAAAAATATGGCCTGGCGGTGGACGTAAATTCTCTTTTTGATGTGCAGGTGAAGCGGCTCCATGCTTACAAGCGCCAGCTTTTAAATGTGCTGCATATTATGGACCTGTACAACCGGCTGAAAGAACAGCCGAACCCGTCGATCATGCCGCGGACTTTTATTTTCGGAGCAAAGGCCTTTCCTAATTATCACCTGGCTAAAAAAATAATTAAATTAATCAATACAGTGGCCCAGGTAGTTAATCATGATCGCCGCACCCGTGATTTAATTAAGGTTATATTTATGGAAAATTACCGGGTTTCCCTGGCCGAGCAAATTATTCCCGCCGCCGACCTGAGCGAACAGATCTCCACTGCCGGCAAGGAAGCTTCGGGTACAGGCAATATGAAGTTTATGCTCAATGGCGCTGCCACTATCGGCACCCTGGACGGAGCAAACGTGGAAATCGCCGAGGCTGTGGGCAAGGATAATATTTTTATTTTCGGCCTTACCGCCGATGAAGTGCTGCACTATAAGCTTCATGGCGGATACTGCTCCTGGGATCTTTATCATGGCGATCCCAGGCTGAAGACAATTCTGGATCAGCTGGTTAACGGTTTTTTCCCGGTCCCCAGGGATGAATTCGTGGAAATATATGATCATTTGCTGTGCCACAATGACGAATATTTTGTATTGCGTGACTTTGCTTCTTATGTGGAGGCCCAGGCCGCTGTGAGCCGTGCTTATCAGGATAAGCGGCGCTGGAGCTCTTTGTGTATACAAAATATTGCCCGTTCCGGCAGGTTTTCCAGCGACCGCACTATTCAGCAGTATGCCCGGGAAATATGGGGCATAAAACCAACACAGGAAATAGCCCCTAGAGCGTCCGAAGTGGAGGCTGCTTTCCGTTAAGCCTGATGCTGCGGCGCCATTGATTATTTGCTATCCAGCCTCCTGCCGCCGTTTTTCCGCGGGCAGCCAGAAGCTGAAGGTTGAACCTTT
>JAKOVL010000008.1 GCA_029782095.1 Bacillota bacterium
AGGGCAATAAGCCGGTCCGCGTTGCCCATGTCGGTGAGGTTGCGGTAGGTGGAGGCTTCAAGGCTGGCTGAATCAAGATTAGATAAATAATTAGGGTCAGGCGCCGCAGAACCGGGGAAATATACGCCGGGCACAAGCGGCTTTATTTTTGGCGTAATTTTTGACAGGTCTATGGGCTGGGCCGCGGACAATATTGATTTCCATGCTTCTTTAAAGACGGCTTTTGTAGCTTCAAAATCACCGGAATTCTGCTTTAAGATTTGCTTATGCAGCTCATTCAGGTCCTTGGCGGACTGCTCCTTGTAGCGCACATCTTCAATAACATAAACCTCGCCACCATACCCCAACTCAGCCAGGCGCTCTGTCACACCTTTAAAGAAGGTTTCCCCGCCATTGTCCGGTTCCTGCCAGATATAGATTTTTGCAAACGGGTCAACATAGCTTTTTAATATCTTCCCGGCCATATCAGCGCCCGGCACGCCGAGCGCCGTGATTTTGTGCAGCCAAGCCGTCCAGGCGTCCGATTCGCCTTCGACAAGCAGCAAAGCGTCGCTCTCCTGGCTCATACGTGGCACCCGCCAGACACCGTAAATCAGCGGACTGCCTGCGCCGCGCGTCCAGCGTGAACCATTTTTCGCGGCCAGGGCTATGCGGAGCCGCTGCCGGGCCGCCGGCTTGCCGTCCAGATTTTTGTAGATTATTTTTACGCCGAAGGGCAACTGCTCGCAGTAGAAGGAAAGGAAATCAAGGGGAATCCCCTTGTCCTCGGCCAGGTCGGCGATAGTAATAGCGCGGACGGGGCCAGGACCTTGAGGGCCGGAGCCGGAGACGGAGCCAGAACCGCCGGATCTGCCATCTGACACAAACAGGTCACTCAGCTTCCAGCCTACGGCGCCCACAATATCACTTGCGCTGCACCCGGCGAAACAGTTAACAAGGATTCGGCCATCTTTGCCCTGAGCCACGGCCAAAGAATTTTCCGTATCATCATGCGCCGGGCATAACGCGGTCCAGCCATTTGACCCGTTTTGCTTAACATTTTTCAAGAGATTCAAAAAATCTATTATATCGGCCATGGCGCAGCATCAGTCGCTTTCATTTTGATTTCAGTTTCAGCTATAGTTTCCTCATCCAGACACGCGGCCAGCAGCAACAAATAATTCCGCGCATCGGCAATTCTCTGTTTCAAGCCCTCGCCGCTGACGGTCTCCCACTCCCAGGTATAGCGTCTGGTCTTTACGGCCAGAGCAATGCTCTGGATATGCTTCAGCAAGTATGCCAGCGCCACTTCCGCCGGCCGCTGGCTTAAAAATTCTGCTACCTGCTTAAAATTAAGTAGCCTATCCTGACCTGCCGTATACTCTCCGGCCTTCCAATCCAGGATCCGGGCCTCGCGAACCAAAAATTCGTCTCTTAGGTTTTCAAATTGGTCTGGCGTCATTTTTCCGGCACCCCCATCCAGCCGCCCCGGATTTCGTAAAGGATGTAGCGGCCCTGTTTAATACCAGCACTGAGAAGTTGCTTAACCAGGCCGGGAGTGTGGGTTGTAGCATATTCGCTGCCGTCTTTACGAGCAATCGAGAACTTATATCCGCTCTTACTCTCCCTCAGCAGGATAACTCGCTTGCCCTGGTAGTTCCCAGTGCCGAAGTCGTATTGCTTGCCATTTGGCTTAAGCATTTTTGTTGCATACGTGTTGATATACAGCCCTTTCTTGTTCACCCTTACCATCGGCTTCCCTGGCTTGCTGTGCTTCTTATTCTTCTGGACCCACTTGACGCCGGTAACTGCGTTTGAATTTTTGCGGATTACCTCCACACCCAGGTCGCGGAGCTGCTCCTCTACAGTGCGGTCGTCGATTTCGTTTGCGATGCTCATGCTTCCACCTCCGCTCTTTGCATAATCACCCTCATGCACGCCGCCACCTTCACGGCCCAGGCCGGGTCACTGGCATACCTCACGCCCACGCCCTTGAGATCGAATTGTGTAACTCCAAAACTATTTGGATATTCACTTTCATCTCCTCCCCTCTTTTAAATTACCTAATCAGCCGAAACCGATGTCTGGCATAACTGCCGATCATTTGGGCACCCAGTCGAATCATTTCATCATGCGTCCTGGTCCGCGGTCCGGCCTTTCTCGACACCATGCGCCCATTTAGCAGATAGATGCGCTCCGGCGCAGTCATCCCGAGGTATTCCCATCCCGCCGCCCGGTAAATGTGCCCGGTATGCCCTTGCCATGTGTCTGCATATGTGAGTAGACATTTCCAGCGAGGGTCAAGCATTTTGACGCTTCGCATTAGCAGGAATGTTGCCGCATTTTTAGGTGTGCCGGGTATTATGACAAGTCTGCTCAATACCAGCACT
>JAKOVL010000020.1 GCA_029782095.1 Bacillota bacterium
ACCAGGCTTAATGTGAACATTAATCAACGTTTCGTAACTCTCATAAGTACTAGGTTTAAGCTGTCCCTTTTTATAGCCGGTAAGCCATTTGTCCAGCCACTCCCCGAAGGTAGTCTGCGCCGGTTCAACAAATGTTCCGTTTCTCACTTCCTGCAGGACCTGGGCCATCTTTTCCACAACCTCTTTGCGGGTCTTGCCGTAGAAGCTTTTGCGTTTCAGCTTCCCTGTTACCGGGTCATAGCCTATGCTTACCTGTCCTGCCCAGGTCCCGTCCTGCCGTTTATAGATGGTTCCTTCACCGTTACCCCTGCGCTTAGCCACTCTCATTCACTCCCTCCAGCCGTTGAATTAATTCCCGCACCTCTTCCCCGGAAAATCCCGCTACACATTTAAGGCTTTCGTAAGCCAGGGTCACAACCTCCGGGTCATCATAGCCTGCTTCCTGGGCCACCTTCCCGGCTCCCTGGACACCTCCTGCAATAAAGGGCCAGCCGCTGGGCCGCTTAGAAATTCCTGCACCTTGCCGCTAAGCTCTGCCATGCTAGAACCTCCTCTTAAGCTTCTTCTGGAGGCTCGCCAAAGGCCTCTTCGTACTCCATTTCGTGCTCTGCCAGTGTTTCATACCAACGCCTGGCCTCTGATTCGGTTACCGGTTGAATCCTGTCTCGTTCTCCCTGCCAGAATGTTTGATGGTAAACAAAGAAGTTGCCTTTCCTGGTCTTATAGAGGTAGCTGTTTCTCCCGTGCCTGTCCCAGTTGCTCCCATCCCAATACCGGTCATGGGCAACTAACTGGGCTTTCTCAGTGTCGTACAGCTTGCCGTTGACAATCTGCCGCATCATTTTTCATCTCCTTTCCTTTAGTTTCTTTTAGTTTAGTCTAGTTTATCATTAATCAACAATTCCAGTCAAGAGAAAATTTTGCGTTATGGTTGCATGCTTGGTAATATAGAAGCAGGGAGGTAACAGCATGGAAAAATATTATACTCCAGAAGAAATTGCCGCTAATCTAAAGGTTAGCCGAAAGACTATTTACAACTGGATACAAGAAGGCCGCTTAAAAGCCGTCAAGATAGGCCATTTTTGGCGCATCTCCGAATCCGAATTAAACCGTCTCTTGAGGCCGGAAAATGAAACAAAACCCTAGCCTGGGGCCTCCGGGCTGTTCTGCGCCCGGCAGGGTCGCAGGCTCCTTCTTTAGCAGCAGCTTTAGAACGTCTGTCTGGTGGGCTTCCCGCAGGCCAGTATTTTCGCAGCCTCCGGGCCTCGTAATGCAGAATTAATGCAGTTGCCGCAGCCGTTTGGTTGTGGTAATATAAAAGTGCCTGCTCTATCGTGCCAAAGCAGCCGGCCAGGGTGGTTTTCACCCTGGCTCCTTTTTTGCCCATGGCCATGCTACCACCCGCGCGGCTTCGGAATAGGGGCTAATCTTTTGTGCCTCTCCCCATACCAGCAGGCCAAGGCCACCGCTAAAACAAGGTCATCATGTATTCCTTCACGCCATGCCTCATAACTGTCATGGGCCGTCTTGACGTTAATTTTTACCTTGAAGTTAAGCAGTTCTTCCACCAGCACCGGGGCCAGCTTCAGGCCGCCAGCCACCTTAAGCCTGCCGGATTGAAACAGCACCTGCAAAGTGGAAACCAAATCCCGCTTTGGCACGTGGTAGCCTCCACCACCGACAGTAACCGTGTTTCCCCCAGTTATCGTTATTGCCACAGGCCGTAGGCCGGCTTTACGAAACAGGTCCACCACGGGCCGGCCAACGCCGGTTGCATCTACTACCAAGGCCGTCCTGTTTAATAGCTGGGGAGACTGCATCAAATCCTGGACTTTCTCCACAATGGCCGGGTAAGGGGTGCCCAGCTTGGGCCGCTCCAAGTGCCTTATGTGATATTCGCAGGGCTTAGCCTCATAACGGAATTCCTTCCGCTCCACCACCGCCAGGGCCGTATAGTCCTGG
>JAKOVL010000038.1 GCA_029782095.1 Bacillota bacterium
CCCGGGAGAGGAAATTTATTTTACCATTCTCCATACCAACGATGAACACGCCACGTTAATCCCCCATTCGCCGGCGGTGGATTTTCATCCTGAACGGCCCAATCCAACGGTGGGCGGCTTTGCCCGGCTGGCGACGGCTGTCAATGAAATCCGCCGGGAGAAGGAAGCAGCAGGAGAGCCGGTGCTCCTATTGTCCGGCGGCGATTTTATAAGCGGCACTCCGTTTAGCTGGCTGGTGCCCCTAGGTTTTGCCCCCGAGCTGACGCTGATGCAGGCCATCGGCTATGATGCTGTCACGTTCGGCAATCATGAATTCGATTATGGAACAGAAGTGCTGGCAGCGTATCTGCAGGCAGCCGGCTATCCCGAAGCCCACGGAAGGACAGTTGTTCTGGCAGGCAATGCCGTGGCCCCGGCCGATCACCCCTTGGCCGCGCAGGAACTTTACCGCAGGTGGCACCTGCTGGAGCTGGAAAACGGGTTAAGGGTAGGGCTGTTCGGCCTCCTTGGCAACGATGCCCTGGCTGTGGCCAACAGTCCCGAGCCCCTGGAATTCACCGATCCGCTGGAGGCGGCGCGGGAAATCGTGGGCGAGCTGCAGGAGCAGGGGGCCGATGTCATCGTGGCCCTTACTCACTCCGGGTTGAAAGATGACATTATCCTGGCTCGGGAGGTGCCCGGCCTCCATGTCATCGTGGGAGGGCACTGTCATACTGCCCTGGAAGAGCCCGTGGAAGAAAACGGCGTCCTCATCGTGCAGACAGGATCGCTGCTGCGCTATCTCGGCCGGCTGGATCTGGCTTACAGCCCCGCCACCGGAAAGGTGCGCGCCCGCAACAGGGAGCACAACCAACCTTTCCTGCTGCCCCTTGACGACCGCTACAGCCTGGACGGGGATCTGGCCGCGTTGGTCGATCATTTCACCGGCGAGCTAAATGACCTGGTGGGGGAGCTTACCGGCGGCCGTTTCCTCCATATTCTCGATACGGTCGCTGTCTCTGATTTTCCGCTGCTCGATAAGCCGCCCTTCCAGGAGACGCCTTTCGGCAACTTCGTTGCCGACGCCATGCGTTTGATTACTGCAGAGCGGCTGGGCACCAGGGTGGATATCGCTGTGCAGGCCAACGGCAACATCCGGGCGGGGGTGATCCCCGGTTCCCTGGATCATGCCCGGGGAAAGATATCGTTTTACGATCTGGCCGATTCGGTGGGCCTGGGCATCGGTCCGGACGGCTACGCCGGGTACCCTGTCGCCTCCTTCTACCTGACCGGTGAAGAGATCCGCCGGGCCCTGGAGGTGGCGGTGCTGCTGCCGGAGCTCTTCGGAGATATATTCTTTCTACAGTTTTCCGGCTTGCGCTATGAGTATGACCCGGGCAACGCCGTTCTTTTCACCATTCCGGGGCTAAACCAGCCGGTGCCCACGGCCTTGCTTCCGGGAAACCTGGGCGCAGTTGTCAAGGCGGAAATCTACGCCGGGGAAGGGCGGCAGACCAATAACGATGCCGATTACCTGCCCCTGCGGCGGGGCGACCCCCAGCTTTACCACGTGGTTGCCGATGCCTACATCCTCTCTTTCCTGCCGCTTGTTGGCGAAATGCTGCCTGCCCTCAATCTTGAGCTGAAAGACGCCCAGGGGCTCCCGGTTCCCCAGGAGAGGCTGGATGAGCTGATCGTCCGCATCGACGGCCGGGAGTTGAAGGTTTGGCAGACCGTGGTGGAATATGCCGCCGCCCAGCCTTTGAACGAGGACGGCCTACCGCAGGTAGATCCGTACTACAGCACCGCTGCCGGCCGCATTACTGCGGTCAAAGCGTTCCCGGTAATCGCCTGGCCCCTGCTGGCGCTGCTGCTGGCGGGGCTGCTGTTGTTTGTTCTAGCCCGGCTGCTGCTGCGCTGGCGCCGCAGGCGGAAAGCCCGGTTCGCCCGTAAGATTGAAGAGACAGGGGCAAAAGGATAAGGTCTTGGAGCCGGGCGGTTGCGAGTGTGAAGGAATTCCGGCGGGGAGGGCAATTCAAGTCAAGAACCGTCCCCGACTTGAAAGGAGTGTGCCAATCCAATGGATCAACTATGGTACGGCCTGGAAGGCAAAGTATGCGTTGTTACCGGCGGAAGCCGGGGCATCGGCCTGGAACTGGCCCGGCAATTCCTGCGCCAGAAAGCGAAGGTGGTTATTTGCGGGCGCAAACAGGAAGGCCTGGAGGCCGCGCTGGCCGAGCTGAATGGCGGCGATGACCTCCTGGCGGTGGCCGCCCATATCGCCCGCGAAGAAGATGTGCAAAACCTGTTTGACCGGGCTGTGGCCAGGTTCGGGCGGGTGGATATCCTGGTTAACAATGTGGGGATGAACCTGCTCACCCCTTCCGTGGTCAGCGCCGGAGCGGCGGCCTGGCAAAAAATCATTGATACAAACTTAAATGGGACTTACCTCTGTTCCGTGGCCGCAGCGGCCATTATGAAGAAACAGGGCCGCGGCAAAATCGTCAGCATCTCTTCCATTGCCGCCCGGCGGGCGGCACCGGGAATGGGCATCTACGGGGTGGCCAAGGCCGGGATCGAGATGCTGACCAGGGTGCTGGCCGCCGAGCTGGCGCCGGACAACATCCAGGTTAACGCGGTGGCCCCCTGCATGGTTAAAACGGGCTTCAGCGAACCGTTCTGGTCCAACAAGGAAGTCCATGATCAGGTTGCCGCCTCCATCCCCCTGGGGCGTCTGGCCGAGCCGCTGGATGTTGTGCACCCGGTTCTTTTCCTGTGCTCCCCCGGGGCCGATTTTATTACCGGCCAGATCTTGTATGTTGACGGCGGCGCCACCGCCATCTGAGGACGGAAAGACGGAATCTGCCTGTCCTTGGCTGCTAACATTTCCCAGCCTTGCACCCAGGAGCCGGGCGCAAGATAAAAGATGCCGGCCCGGTATGGGCAGGTAAGCGCCCATCGCCAACGCCAGGGGCCGTGCTGGCGCCGCAACGCCCGCGCCCTTACGATATACTGCAAAGGAGAGGTAGCAATGGATATCAAGAGAATCATCAGCGAGATGACCCTGGAGGAAAAGGCAAGCCTTTGTTCCGGGCGGGACACCTGGAACACCAAGGCGATAAAAAGAATGGGCCTCCCTTCCATTACCTTATCCGACGGCCCCCACGGGCTCAGGAAACAACCGGAAGGCGCGGACAACCTGGGAGTCAACGAGAGCATTCCGGCCACCTGCTTCCCCACGGCCAGCGCCCTGGCCGCTTCATGGGACCCGCAGCTTCTCTACCAGGTTGGCGCCTGCATCGCCGCAGAATGTTTGCAGCAAAAAGTATCTGTTCTCCTGGGGCCGGGGATAAACATTAAACGCTCTCCTTTATGCGGGCGCAATTTTGAATACTATTCTGAGGATCCGTATCTCTCCGGGGTCCTTGGCGCTGCCTTTGTCAATGGTGTTCAATCCAGGGGTGTGGGAACATCCCTCAAGCATTTTGCCGCCAACAACCAGGAGCATCTGCGCATGACCATAGACACCATCGTTGATGAGCGGGCCCTCAGGGAGATCTACTATCCTGCCTTTGAATATACGGTGCAGCAGGCCAGCCCCTGGACCGTGATGTGCGCCTACAACCGGCTGAATGGCCGCTTCTGCAGTGAGCACCAGGAGCTGCTCAATGACATTTTAAGGAAAGAATGGGGCTATGAAGGGCTGGTGGTCACAGACTGGGGCGCCTGCAACGACCGGGTAGAAGGGTTAAAAGCAGGCCAGGACCTGGAAATGCCCGGGGGCGGGCTGGATAATGACCGCCTCATTGTGGAGGCAGTGAAAAGCGGCCGGCTGGAGATGGCCGTTCTGGACGCCGCCGTGGAACGCATTTTAAGATTGGTGCAAAAATCAGTTGAGAATCTCAAAGAAAACTACACCGTCGATGCTGAAGAGCACCATGCCTTTGCCGGGAAAGTGGCCGCCCAGTGCGCTGTTTTGCTCAAAAACGAAGCAGGCCTCCTTCCCTTAACGGAGCAGACCAGGTTTGCCCTGATTGGCGAGCTTGCCGCCCGGCCCCGCTACCAGGGCAGCGGCAGCTCCCTGGTTAACCCGACCAGGGTTGAAAGCGCCCTCGATTGCTGCAGGCAGCGGGGGTTGAACTTTGCATATTGCCCGGGCTACAGCGCTCACACAGACCAAATTGACGCCAGGCTGGTAGAAGAGGCCTGCCGCGCTGCCGCCGGGGCTGATGTGGCGGTGGTCTTTGCCGGCCTCACCGACATCTATGAATCAGAAGGTTTTGACCGGGAGCACATGAAGCTGCCGGCCAACCAGAACCGGCTCATTGAACGGCTGGCGGCGGTTAACCCGAACCTTGTTGTGGTTCTCAGCGGCGGCGCGCCGGTGGAGATGCCCTGGGTTGACCGGGCAAAGGCCATCTTGAACATGTACCTTTCCGGGCAGGCCGGGGGCCGCGCTGTCGTAGACTTGCTTTTCGGCCTGGAGAATCCTTCCGGCAAGCTGGCTGAAACCTATCCCCTAAAACTTGAAGACGTGCTGGCCACGCCTTATTTCCCGGAGGGGCCGCGAACGGTGGAATACCGGGAGAGCATTTTTGTCGGCTACCGATATTTCGACACTGCCGGCAGGAAAGTGCTGTTCCCCTTCGGCCACGGCTTGAGCTATACAGAATTTACATACAGCGATTTATCTGTGCCGGAAGGGGTGATCGATAATGTTGATCACCTTAAGGTCACCGTAGCTGTAAAAAACAGCGGCCCGGTTCCGGGAGCAGAGGTTGTGCAGCTTTACATCCAGCCCCCGCAGTCAAAGATATTTAAAGCCGCTAAAGAGCTCAAAGGATTTAAGAAGGTTTTTCTGCAGCCCGGGGAAGAAAAACAAATAGAGTTTGTGCTTAACAAGCGATCTTTTGCCTATTACAACGTTAAGATCAAAGACTGGCACGTGGAGAACGGTGTCTACACCATTTTGATCGGCGCTTCCAGCCGGGATATTCGGCTGCAGGGCCGCCTGACCATTGAGCTGCCGGACAATACTGCACCAGTCCCCGATTACCGCCAAACCGCCCCGGTATACTACCAGCTGGACCGGGGAGATGCAGAGATACCCGCCGGGCAGTTTGAGGCCCTTTACGGCAAGCCCCTTCCCCCCAAGAATATTGAAGACAAGGGCTTTAACAGGAATTCTACCGTGGGGGACATATCCAGGACTTTCACGGGGAAAATTGTCTATAAACTGGTCCTGGCCTTTCTGTTGAAAAGTGTAAAAGGAGATCAGGCAGACAGCAGGGCCATGGTTACTAGGAACATGATCATTAAAACCGCTCCCCAGGTTCCCCTGAGGGCCGTGGCCACCTCGAGCGGAGGGCTGATTAGCTTTGCTCTCCTGGACGGTTTTATCATGTTCCTTAACGGCAAGCGCCTGCAGGGCCTGGTCCGCATGATTAAAGCGGCGAGGCAAGCGAAAAACCGGAAAAAGTAGTTTTTTTAGCACTGCGGCCCGGGCGCCGGAACCCGGCAGTTCCCTCTCCCCTGGCGGGAGAGGGTTAGGGAGAGGGGGAAAGGGAAATTTGCTGACCCGGCGTGGACCGTGGACAGTGACGCCCCCCACCCTGCCCTCCCCCACAAGGGGGGAGGGGCAAAATGCTTCATTGGCCAGCCCGGGCGCCGGAACCCAGAAATTGGGACAACCCCAAAAGTTGAGAAAAACCAGAAAGTCCCCCTTTATTAAAGGGGGATTTAGGGGGATTTAACAGGCAAGATTTTACTAACCGCCTCCTAAGCTTCCTGGCAGGGTGCCAGCGGTACCAGCGCCAGGCTGCAGCAGCCCGATCAGCGGGCTGTATTTTTTTTGGAGGGGCAGCCGCGGCTCTGGCGTCATAAGAGTAGGCGCTCCATTAATCCGGCCTGTGTCAAATGGGGCCGGTGCCGCTTATGATAAATCAGGGAGTAAACCTGCGGATATAGCTTTTGCTTAAGGCCAGTCCGCCTTGCTCCGCCATGTGAATAAGAAAGCAGGAGGTAAATATTGTGAGTGACTTGATCGTTTTGTTTATGCTGGCCGCCGCAGTGGAAGCAGTCTGGGAAGGCTTAAAGCCGTTGTGGCCCAAGGGGCTGCGCCGGCTGGAAGAGGAAAAGGGAGCGTCGGTGGACCGCATCGGCGTGCTTCTTTGCACCATCGGGGCTGCTTTTGCGGCAAAGCTGGACCTGGCTAGCGCCCTGGAGTTGCCGTTCGATCTACCCGTGGTGGGGTCCTTGCTCTCGGGAGTCCTGGGCAGCCGCATCGCCAACCTGTGGCATGACTGCCTTGGCACCCTCGATGGGATCCGGCGCGACAAGAAGCCCTTTGAAATTGAGTCCGGGCTGTAAGGAGGTAATGGGCCATGATTACTATTATTCAGGACTTTATTCCGCCGGGCCGGCGCAACAGGCCCGGCTACAGGCTTGATCCAAAGTATATCACCATTCACGACACAGCCAACACCCAGTCCGGCGCCGATGCCCGGGCACACGCGCAGTACTTGAAAGGCAGCACCGCCGCCTCCTTGCCGGTCAGCTGGCACTATACGGTGGACGATAAGGCGATCTACCAGCACCTGCCCTTAAACGAAAACGGCTGGCACGCCGGCGACGGCACCAACGGGGTCGGGAACCGCCAGAGTATCGGCATCGAAATTTGCGAGAACCGGGACGGCAACCGGGCCGCAGCCGAAGCCAACGCCGCCTGGCTGACGGCGCAGCTGCTAAAAGAGTTTTCTCTTTCGCTTGACCGGGTCAAACAGCACCACCACTGGTCCGGGAAAAACTGCCCCCGGGTGCTGCGCAGCCGGGTGAACGGGTGGCAAGGTTTCCTGGCGGCGGTACAAAGCCACCTGGCTCCTGCTGTGCTGACGCCCATAACCGGCAAGCCCCAGGCTGCAGTGGCCCAGGCCCAGGAATGGGCCCGCCAAAACAACGCCCACCAGCGTTTTATTGATATCGCCCAGGCTTACTGGCATTACGGGCAGCTTACCAATATCCGCCCGGAAGTGCTCTATGCCCAGAGCGCCCATGAAACAGCTTTTGGCCGCTATGGTGGAGCGGTTACTCCCGACCAGAACAATTGGGCCGGCATCAAGGTGAAAAACCCGTCAGGGGACCGCCGCGAGGACCACGAAACCTTCGCCACCCCGGAGGACGGCGTGAGGGGACACTTTAATCATATCTGCGCCTATGTGGGGTATGAGCCCATCGGCAAGCCGCACCCGCGCTATGAGGTGGTCAAAAGCATGCCCTGGGCCGGGACGGTGCGCTACGTGGAAGAGCTGGGAGGGAAATGGGCGCCGGGCGCCGATTACGGCATCCGCCTGGTGCGCGATTTCCTGGCGCCCCTTCTGACCACGGCCGCTCCTCCCGATGAAGCGCCGCCGCCCGGTGAAGAGCCTCCGCCCGGTGAAACGCCTGCGCCTCCTCCCCCGGAAGACGAGGCAAAGGGCCCCCTGGCCGCGCTTCTGGAGGCCATCTGTCGGCTCTGCGGCGGACTGCGCCAGATGTCTAGCTAACTTTGTGTGTTAATTAAAATTTTTCATTTTTTAATCCCCTCAAGGGGCTATCTTAAAAGGGTAGCCCCTTGATGTCTTCTTGGTTCCTTGTTGTCATCCTGAGAGCGAAGCCTGAGGGATCTCTCGTTGTTGATGGCAGCAGCCCGGGTGCCGGAACCCGGCAGTTCCCTCTCCCCTGGTGGGAGAGGGTTAGGGAGAGGGGGAAGGGAAGTCTGCTGACCCGGTATGGTCCGGAAAAGCCGCGCCCCCCCACCCGGGGATTTAAAAGATAAGATAAAGCTGCAAGCCGCCGCGGAGGTGCATAAACGGGGCAGGATTTAAATATTTTCAGTGGAATAAGGTAATAGTACGGCTAATCGATACACGCGGAAAGGTGAATCGCCATACGCTTAAAACCCCGCCTGAAGGCCCTGGCCGAACTGGTGCCGCCGGGCAGCGTTGTTGCCGATATCGGAACGGACCACGCTTTGCTTCCTATTTACTTGGTCCGGCAGGGACTGGCCACGCGGGTCATCGCCGTGGAGAACCGGCCCACCACCCTGGAGCAGGCGCGGCGCTCCCTGGAGCGCCATCAATGCAGCGGCCCCGTTGACCTGCGCGGCGGCGACGGCCTTGGCCCTATCCGCCGGGAAGACCGGGTGGACACGGTGATCATTGCCGGGCTGGGAGGGCGCACCATCTGCCGGATCTTGCAGGGCGGCCGGGATAAATGGGACTGGTTTCAAAGGTTCATCCTGCAGCCGATGCAGGAGGCCCCCCTTTTGCGCCGCTGGCTCTTCGCCCACGGCCTCGCCCTGAAGGCAGAGAAGCTGGTCCGGGAAGGGGAGCGCTTTTATGAGATTATGGAGGCGCGGCAGGGCAGACAGGAAATCTGCGACCCGCTGCTCTTTGAACTGGGACCCTGCCTGGCGCGCCGGAAAGATCCGCTGCTGGAGCCCTATATCCGGCAAAAAATAGCGCGCTGCCGCGCCATTGCCGCGGCGCTGCAAAAATCCGGGCGCCCCGAAAATAGGCTTAAGTACGAGTATTACCTTCAGAAGGAGCTCCGCCTGAAGGAGGTGTTGCAAAGTGTGGGCCACAGTGAAAACCGTGGCTGCTTATCTTGACCAGCTGGCTCCAAGGCACCTGGCTGTGCCCGGGGACCCCGTTGGCCTGCAGATCGGCGATCCCCGCCGCCAGGTCCGCACCCTTCTGGTGGCCCTGGAGCTGGATCAAACGACCCTGGCCGAAGCAGCAGCCCATAAAGCAGAGCTGGTGGTCACGCATCATCCGCTGCTCTATGAACCGCTGCAAGCCCTCGACGAGAGCACCCCGCACGGAGCCCTGGTTGCCCAGGCGGTGAGGCGCGAAATCAGCGTCTTCAGCGCCCATACCAACCTGGACATCGCGCCGCGCGGGCTGAACCGCCGCCTGGCAGACCTGCTGGGCCTCATGGAGCAGGGGCGAAGGGTCATCGAAGTTACCGGCCAGGACCGGCTGCTGAAACTGGTGGTTTTTGTGCCGGTGGGCCACGAAGACAGCGTGCGGCAGGCCCTGGCAGAAGCCGGTGCCGGCTGGATCGGCGCGTACAGTCACTGCACTTTCCAGGTGCCGGGCACGGGCACCTTTATGCCCCGCGCAGGAACCGACCCCTATATCGGGCAGCAGGGCCGGCTGGAGAAAGTGGACGAGCTCAGGCTGGAAACGGTATTGCCCGCATCGCTGCGCGAGGCGGTGCTGCAGGCCCTCTTTGCCGTTCATCCCTACGAAGAGGTGGCCTACGATCTCTATCCCCTGGAGCGGGAAGGGATGCCGTACGGGTTGGGCCTGATCGGAAGCCTGGAGCGCCCCCTCGCCCTGGAGCAAATCCTGGAACTTTGCCGAGAGAAGCTGCAGCTTTCCACGCTGCGCTACTGGGCGCCGCCCCGGGTAGAGTATTCGCGCATCGCCGTTTGCAGCGGCAGCGGCGGCTCCCTGGTGGAGCGGGCCGCCTCGCTCGGCGCAGAGCTGTACATCTCGGGCGATTTCCGTTACCATGATTTCAAAAAAGCTGAGGCAGCGGGATTGGCCCTGGTAGATGCCGGCCATTACGGCACGGAGCGCCCGGTCGTGGAGCTGCTCAGCCAGTACCTGCGCCGCTGCTTTAAGCGCGACGGTTACCGCACTGCCGTCGTGGAGGCGGGGCTAAATGCCGCCGGCTGGAGCTATGTCTGAGGGTGGGTCAAAGCCCGCCCTCTTTGATTTAAGAGAGAGGTGAAAAAATGGGCCTGGAACAGCTGTGGCAATTGCAAGAAATCGATCTTGCCATTAAAGCCTTGGAAGAGGAAGAAGAGCATACTCCGTTGCGCCAGGAGCTGCAAACAGCCACAGAGAAGGTGGAGCGGCTGCGGGCTGAACTGGCCGGAGACGAGGAGGCGCTGAAAAATCAGCGCAAACGTTTAAAAAAACTGGAGATGGATTTGCAGCAAAACAGTGATAATCGCGCGGCGCTGCGCAAAAGGCTCTACGGGGGCGAAGTGTCCAACGTGCGCGAGCTGGAGCAAATGGAGGTGAAGCTTGGCCTTCTGGAAAAAGAGCAGCAGGCGCAGGAAGATGAGGCGCTGGAACTGATGGAGGCCATCGAAAGCGGCGATGCAGAGCTGCGGGGCAAAGCCGCCAGGCTCAAGGAAGAAGAAAATAACAGGCGAATTAAGGAAACGGAGCTTGACGAAGCCTTAAAGCGCATCGCCGCCGGGCTGGAGCAGCTGCGCCGGCAAAGAGAAGAGCTGGCCGCGCGCATCGAACCCCGCCTTATGGAACGCTACCAGCTTCTGGCGCAGAAACATGGGGGACAGGCCCTGGCCCGGGTTGCAGAGGATATTTGCGGCGGGTGCGGGGTCCTTATTTCTTCGGCGCAGCGGGGTTTTCTTTATAATCCCGAGGCCCTGGTCTACTGCGAAAGCTGCGGCCGCCTGCTGGTTAAACTTTCAGATCATGATCAAACCGGTTGAAGGATCACCGGGGAGGCTATATAATAAGCATTGATTGAATCAGGCATGGCCGTATGACCACAATATGGCCCTAGAGAGGGGGTAGCGCCCATGGCAAGCAAGAAGCAGAAAAGTTCGCGCCGCAATTTCAGGCAGCAGCGCTGGGCGGCCATTATTGCCGGAATAATAGCCCTGGGAATGCTGGTATCTTCAATCATCTATTACCTGGACTATCTGACCGGCCGGGCCCAGACACCAACCCGGGACTGGAAATTGGAAGATTACCTGGAATACTATCGCGACCAGGTCGAACATTATGAAAATTTTATTGAAGAACACGGTCCTACCGTGGCGGTTTTGGAAGCACTGGCTGAAAACTATTACCATCTGCTTGTGTTTGGGCAGATGCTTTCCGATCAAGACGAAAAACAGGCTGAAAACCAGGCCGAACTCAAGCAGAAACTGGTGGCAGTGTACCTGGACCTGATCGAACTGGCCCCGGAGGAGCTGCACTACCACATTGACCTGCTTTACGCCTACCAAACGGCAGAAGCAGATGATGAGACCATCCTGGAGCGGGTGGCGCTCCTTAGCGAGCTGCTGCGCGAATCCCCGGAGATCCATGTGCACATGCACTTGATCAGCTACCTTACCCAGGCGGAAATGGAAGAGCAGCTGGCAGAGGAGGCTGCCTGGCTTCGGGCCTACCTGGAGCAGCGCATCGCCGATGAAGAGGCCGATAACATGGACCGCTATTACCTGGCCGTTCTAGCGGCGGAGCACCAGGACGATCTGGAGACTGCCCTGGAGCAGCTCGATCATATCCTGGAAACGGAGGAGGAAGATAGCAGCCTTTACAGCGAAGCGCAGCAGTACCGGGATAGGCTTACCGCAAAGGAAGAGGAACCGGAAGAAGAGCCTGCTGAAGATCAGAGCGATTAAAAACGAAATAGCGGGAGGCAGCGATGGAAAAAGAGGTTTTCATGCGCTTGCTGGAGCAGCTGCGCAAGCGTTTAATCATCATTGCGGTGTCTGTATTTATAACGGCCATTGTCTGCTTTGCCTTTATTGAAGAAATCAGGCACCTGCTGATGCTGCCGGGAGAGGGGCTGGAGATGAGAATGATTTATCTTACCCCCTCTGAAGCGCTCCTGGCGAACCTGCGCCTCTCTTTTGTCGCTGCCGCCCTGGTTACTCTGCCAATCATCCTCTACCAGGTGGTGGCCTTGATTATGGCGGTTTTGCAGCGCAAGCATCGAACCGCCTTTTTGCTGGCCCTGGCCATGTACTTCTTGTTTATACTGGGTCTCGGCTTCGCCTATTTTGTCGTCTTTCCTTTCACGTTAAACTTTTTCCTTGGCTTTTCCGCGGAAGACCTGGTGGCGGAATTTAGCATCGCCCGCTACCTCTCTTTTGCCACAACCTTATTGTTTTCTTTCGGCCTGATTTTCCAGCTGCCCCTGGCCTTCTGGTTCCTGGGCCAAATCGGCATATTGAACAAAGAATTTTTGCGGCGCAACCGTAAATTTGCCCTGCTGTTCATTCTTATTGTTGCCGCAGTGCTCACCCCTCCCGATGTTTTCTCCCAGATCCTCATGGCCATTCCGCTGATGCTTCTTTATGAAATTGGCATCGTTCTCGTTCATTTCGCCCAGAAGAAGCGCGCCCGGGAACAGCACCATGCCACAACTGCCGGATAAAAAACCGTCGCCCGTTTTCCTCCCTCGCGGCCGCCCCTCTCGAAGCGATCCAGCTTGCTCTGCACTATTTTAGGCAAGGAAACAGTTTTTGTCTGCCCTGATCAAAAATTATTACAGCTGGCTCAAGATTACGGTTTAACCATTTTCGATCCGGCAAAACAAGCCGGGCCTTAGCGCACAGTAAAAGTGCCAGGCAGGGGCTGTTGTATTTATGCGGGTGACCAAGGGAAGCAATGGAAGTAATCTTGTCAACCATAGGGGATTGGTAGTATAATCACCATAACCCATATCCTGCATTGGCGGGATCTTAAGGAGGAATTCGTATGGCCTTTAAAATCAGAGACAGTGTCACCTGGGTGGGTAAAGTGGACTGGGAGCTGCGAAAGTTTCACGGCGAAGAGTATACCACCCACAAGGGCACCACCTACAATTCTTACCTGGTCAGGGGAGAAAAAACAGCACTGATCGATACGGTCTGGACGCCCTTTGCCCGCGAATTTGTGGCAAACCTGAAAAAAGAAATTGACCTGAACGAGATTGACTATATTATCGCCAACCATGCCGAGGTGGATCACAGCGGCGCTCTGCCGGAGTTGATGCGCGAAATTCCCGATACCCCCATCTACTGCACCGCCGCCGGAGTTAAGTCGCTCAAAGGCCATTTTCACCAGAACTGGAATTTTGTGCCGGTAAAGACGGGAGACAGGCTGGACCTGGGCGGGGGCAAGGAGCTTATATTCGTGGAGGCAAAGATGCTGCACTGGCCGGACAGCATGTTCTGCTATCTTACCGGCGAAAATATCCTCTTCCCCAACGACGCCTTCGGCCAGCATTATGCCTCCGAGTATATGTACAACGATCTGGTGGACCAGGATGAGCTCTACCGGGAAGCAATCAAGTACTACGCCAATATCTTGACGCCATTCAGCAAGCTGGTTACAGCCAAAATCAACGAAGTGGTTGGCCTGAACCTGCCCGTGGAGATGATTTGCCCCAGCCACGGTGTGATCTGGCGCAAAGATCCCCTGCAGATCGTGCATAAATACCTTGAGTGGGCGGACGCCTACAGCGAAAACCAGGTCACGGTAATTTACGATACCATGTGGAACGGCACCAGGCGGGCTGCCGAGGCCATCGCCGCCGGGATCAAGAGCGCCAACGACAGCGTCAACATCAAGCTTTACAATGCGGCCCGCTCCGATATTAACGATATTATTACCGAAGTGTTCAAGTCAAAAATGATCGTGGTCGGTTCGCCGACGATCAACAAGCGCACCCTCCATTCCATTGCCGCGCTGCTCGATATGGTGGCAGGGCTGCAGTTCCAGCAGAAAAAAGGAGCCGCCTTCGGCTGTTACGGGTGGAGCGGCGAATCGGTCAAGCTCATCGCCCGGGGGCTGGCCGATGCCGGTTTTGAAGTGGTCAATGACGGCCTGAAGCTGCTCTGGAACCCCGATGCAGACGCCCTGGCCGCGGCGGTGGAGTTCGGCCGGGAGATCGGCCGGCTGGTTTAGCCCTCTGCTTTGTGCAAGAAAGGGGCTGTCCCCAAAGGGCAGCCCCTTTTACATATTTTGTTGTACACAAATAATTGGCCCTAGGGGGTCGTCCCAAATGAATTTTGGGACGACCCCTTAGGGGGATTAAACAGTCATGTTTTAACGAATCGCCCAATAAGTTGCCTGACAGGGCACTGGAAACGGCGCGGCTATTCAAAACAGTATTCAGTATATTAGTATTCAGTATTATTAGAGCAATCTTCATTCTTCTGCCGGCAGCCGGTTTTGGGGAAGCAGGGGGGGTTGTTCGAGAAGGTGAAGGTATAACTGGAGTTTGCCGGCAGCTCTTGAGGGCCGGAAGGGCTTTTGAACACCCGGGTGTTTACAGGCTGCCTCCGGAGGTTAGTGCAGGCTGCTCTTCCCGGGCGCTTCTGTCTTCGGCGGTGGGGGCAAAGCGGTTGGTCCCCCACACGCCGGCCAGGATTAAAGCCGCGCCCAGGAGATGAAACCAGAAAAGCTTTTCATGCAGCAGAAAGACCCCTGCGGCCATGGCGATGACCGTTTCCAGGTTGGCAAAGATGGCGCTCTGGGTTGCCGTGATGCGCGACAGGGAGTAGTTCACCAAAAAGAAGGCCACCACCGATGACAGCACCCCGAGGTATAAAATTACGGGCCAGGTATGCAGCAGGGGCTGAAAATAGCGATCTACCCGGCCGGCGGCGGCATGCTGCACCAGGGCGATGCCATTGAAAACCACGGCCCCGGTGACCATCATGACCCACGTTAACTGTAGCGGAGAATACCTGCGGGCGGCGCGCCGTGAGGCGATATGGTAACAGGCTGCGATGAGGACAGTGCCCAGCAATACCGGTATGCCCAGGGATGCGGTCCCCACGGAGCCGCGCCCTTCCATGATCACAATAAAGATAACCCCGCCGACAGAGGTCAGAATAAAGAGCCACTGGATCCGGGAGGGATGCTCCTTGAGCAGCAATGCGGACAGGGCGGCCACAAAGATGGGAATTACGGCAATGATAATCCCCGCCTGGGAGGCCGAGGTCAGTTGAATGCCGATAGTTTCGCCGGGAAAATAAAGCACCGGCATAAAAAGCGCCAGCGGTAATAGGGCCTTTATATCAGCCAGGCTGACTTTAAATTTGAACAGCCCCGCCAACCGGAGCAGGGTCAGCGTGACGGCAGCCACGGCAAAGCGGAGGCCGAGTAGGTGAAAAGGATCGATATGTTCCAGGGCGCCGCGCACGAACATAAAAGATAACCCGAAGATGGTTGCAAACCCGATTCCGGCAAGATACGGACTATAGCGCATGTTTAGCCACCTTTTCTCTGTTTTTTTCTGCGTTTAACCCCATTGCACCATCATCAATTAATCTTTGGCCACCTGAAGTTTCGCTAACTTTTCTACAATTGCTGCCGGAATACCTTCAGTTCAAGAAAATCTTCCCCAGAACATCTCTCTGTCCCCTGTTTTTGCCCCCTTTCTGAGCCGCGAGCGTTCCTTTTCTTCGACAATTTTTCAGACGAGAGAAATTTTTAAAATATTTTTGAAGGAATTGAAATATATTTATAGAATAAATAGTCTTATTATTTTTAAGGGGGGTTTGGTTCGGGAGTATGGGCACAGCGAATATTTATCTGGCAAAGCCCTGGTGCCGCTTTTATCCGGAAGGGGTGCCCGAGCATATTGATTTGCCCCGGGTGGCCATTCCAGACCAGTTTGACCGGATGGCCGACCGGTACGGCAACCGCACGGCCGTATATTTTTACGGCCGTAAAATTAAATACGGCGATTTGAAAAAAGAAGTACACCGGTTCGCGGCCTCGCTGCACCGCCTCGGCATAAAAAAGGGGGATCGGGTGGCTCTCTACCTGCTCAATACGCCCCAGTTCATTATCGCTTACCTTGCTGTTCTGAAGGTGGGGGCTGTGGTCACGCCCATCAGTCCCGTCTATACCAGCGCCGAAGTGAAACACCAGCTGGCCGACAGCGGGGCCGAAGCCATCGTCTGCCAGGACATTCTTTATGACAATGTGCTTAAAACGGGGCTAAAGCTCAAGGCTGCCATTATTACGGAGATTGCCGAGTACCTGCCGCCCTTAAAAAGGGCGCTCGGGAAAAGTATTCTGAGCCGGGTGGCCCGGGATATCGAAATTCCGGCCATTGATATCCACTACGGGGAAGGGGTCTACCGCTTTCAGGAGCTGCTGCGCACGGAAGCTTCACCCCCGCCGGTGGAAATTGACCCGCTCAGCGACCTGGCGGTCCTGCCCTATACCGGTGGAACCACCGGCCCGCCCAAGGGAGTCATGCTGACCCACTACAATCTCATCGCCACCCAGATGCAGACTACGGGCTTCTGGCCGATCATGCAAGAGGGGGAAGAGGTGATCATCGCCTTTTTACCTTTCTACCATATTTACGGGCAGATTGTGGCCTTGATTAACGGGCTTTTCCTGGGCGCGGAGATTGTTCTCTTTACCACGGCCGATTTTGACGATATCATCTACGGCATCGATAGCCGCCGGGCGACCATGCTTTTCGGAGTGCCCACCTTTTTTGAATACCTCAAGGAATATGATAAAACGGACAGGGCCGACTGGCGGCGGCTCAAACTGATTACCTGCGGCGCCGATACCCTGCATGAAAAAACCGTAGCCAGCTGGGAAGAGCGCACCGGTACCACCATCATGGAAGGTTACGGCATGACTGAAACCACGGCGGTTTCCCATGCCAACCCGCTCGGGCGGAACCGGGTCGGCTCTTTTGGCGTGCCCGTACCCAACGTAGAGGCGGCCATTGTCGATCCTGATACCGGCGAGTTCTGCCCGGTTGACGAGGTGGGCGAACTGATTTTAAGCGGTCCCAACATCACCTCCGGTTACTGGAACAATCCCGCGGAGACGGCGCGAGTCTTCGTGGAGCTGGAGGGACGGCGCTGGTTGAAAACGGGGGATCTGGTGCGCATGAGCGCAGAAGGCTACTTTTATTTTTACGACCGCAAGCGCGACCTGATCAAGTACAAAGGTTATTCCATCTTCGCCCGCGATATTGAAGAATATCTCTACCGGCATCCGCAGATTAAGGCTGCCGGCGTCATCGGCGTCCCCAACCGCAAGGTCGGCCATTTGATTAAAGCCATCGTGGTGCTGGAGAACGAGGCCCGGGGCAAAATTTCGGAAGAAGAGATCAAAGAGTACTGCCGGCAGGGCCTGGCCCACTACAAGGTGCCCAAGATTATCGAGTTTCGCGGCGAGCTGCCCCAGACGGACGTGGGCAAAATTTCGCGCCGTGAACTGCGGGAAGAATTGGAGGAAGTGGAATGACGGCGCCATTTTTTCAGGTAGAGCAGCTGACCAAGAAATTTGGCGGCCTGACGGCGGTTAACAATATCTCTTTCACGGTGCAGCCGGACGAAATGGTCGGGCTAATCGGGCCCAACGGCGCCGGCAAGAGCACCCTGGTTAAGCTGATCATGGGCATCCTCAAGCCCGACCGCGGCTCCATTCGCTTTAAGGGAAAAGAGCTGCGCGGCCAAAATTCCTGGGATATTGTCAACCAGGGGGTTGCCGGTACTTTTCAAAACACCCGCCCTTTCCGCCGGCTGCCGATTATCGCCAATGTGATGGTCTCCTGCCTTGCTCCCCGGGGCCGCCGCCGCGGCGAATGGGTCAAGCGGATCGAGGCCAAGGCCAGGGATGCCCTGGAGTTTGCCGGTATTTCCGACCTGGCCCTGGAGCCGGCGGCCCATCTTTCCCACGGCGACCTGAAGCGCCTGGAGATCGCCCGGGCTATCGCCACCGATCCGGAGTTGCTGATTCTCGACGAGCCCTTCGGCGGCCTTAATCCGGTGGAAACGGAGCTCCTGGCCAAATCGATCCGCCGGCTGCACCGCGGCGGCCGCTTCGGCCGGCTGCACAGCGAAGGTATGTCCATGATCATTATCGAGCATAAACTGAGTGAGCTGATGAAGATTGTCGACCGGGTGATCGTGCTGCACTTCGGGCAGATCATCGCTGCCGGCACGCCCCGGGAGATCGTGGAGAATCCCGCCGTAATCGAAGCTTATCTTGGAGAGGAAGGAGCTCAGCCATGCTCGAGGTAAAAAAGCTCACGGTCTGTTACGATACAGCGATGCTGTTAAACGAGGTCAGCCTCCAGGTAAACCGGGGCGAACTGGTCGGCCTGGTCGGCCCTAACGGAGCCGGCAAGACTACCTTAATGCGTGCCATCTGCGGGCTGGTGCTGTGGGAGCGGCAGATGAAGCGGGGCACCCGGGCCGGCAACATTACTTTAACCGGAGAGATCTATTTTCAGGGGCAGCGCATCGATGGCCTGCCGCCCCACCGCATTGCGCGCATGGGGCTGGTTCTCTGCCCGGAAAGGCGTCGCCCGTTCAGCGAGCTCTCGGTGGAAGAGAATCTTAAGGCCGGCGCCTACCGCGTGCGCGGCCGCCGTGAATACCGCGATACCCTGGAGCTGGT
>JAKOVL010000040.1 GCA_029782095.1 Bacillota bacterium
CAACCCGGCCATTGTGGGGGAGCGGCATTACCACACCGCCCAGGAAGTGCGCCGCACCCTGGCCGAATATGAAGAGCTGAAAGACATTATCGCCATGCTCGGCCTGGAAGAGCTGTCCCAGAGCGACCGCCGGGTGGTGAACCGGGCCCGCCGCCTGGAGCGCTTTTTGACCCAGCCCTTCGTGACCACGGAGCAATTTACAGGGCTCACCGGGCGGGTGGTTGACCTGGAAGACACCATTGAGGGATGCCTGCGTATCTTAAACGACGAATTTAGCGAGCGACCCGAATCGGATCTGTACATGATCGGCCGCATTGACGAGGCCGGGGGCAGCGGCGCGCCAGGCGGCAAGCAGCCGGAAGCCCCAGCTGAGGAGACGACGGATTCTTCGCCCCCGCCAGTTTCCGGAGCAGGACGATGATGAGGCTAAAAATTCTGCTGCCCACGGAAGTGCTGCTGGAAGAAGAAGTGGCCAAAATAACCGCTGAGGCGGAAAACGGTTTTTTTACCCTGCTGCCGCGGCATATTGATTTCGTGACTGCCCTGGTCCCCTCAATTTTTGCGTATGTGACCATTGCGGGGGAAGAGCGTTTCCTGGCCCTGGATCAGGGGATCCTGGTTAAAAAGGGCAAGACCGTGCAGGTGTCGGCCACCCGGGCTGTACGCGGCGAAAGCCTGGAAAAACTGCGGGAGGCGGTGGAAATAAAGCTGAGGCAGCTGGGAGAGAATGAAAAGAAAGCGCGCGCAGTTCTGGCTCGCCTGGAGGCGGACACACTCAGGCGCTTTAACCAGCTGAGGAGAGAGTGATGAGCAGCGATCAAGATAAGCGCGGCAACGCTGGCGGACTGCCCGCAAGGATAGGCGTTAAAGCGGCGCGCCGGATAAAAGCCCGCCGCTCTCGGAAGCGCGGTGTCTGGTTTGGCCTGGGCATGTTTGGCCTGGTGGGGTGGACGGTGGCTATTTATACAGTCCTGGGAGTTTTCCTCGGCCACTGGCTGGACCGCCGCTGGCCCCAGGGGTTCTCCTGGACTCTATCCATGCTTTTTATCGGCCTTCTCGCCGGTTTGCTAAACGCATGGCACTGGATCAGGAAAGAAAGCCGGATGGACGAAAACGATGACGGGGACAGCTCGCAAGGAGAAAAAAACTCCTGAGCAAGGAGAGCACTGCCATGATGTGGTGGGAGGTAATTTTATTACTATTGGCCGGATCTCTGCTGGGAACCTTCTTTTTCGGTGGATTGTGGTTGACGGTGCAGCGTCTGCCGCAAACGAAAAGCCCGGTGCTGCTGGCCCTGTTCAGTTTCATCATTCGCCTGGCCGTAGTTCTCGGGGCATTCTACCTGATCCTGGCCAGGTTTTCCGGGGCGGCCTGGCTTCGCATGGTGGCGGCATTGACCGGATTTATTCTCATGCGCCTGGTTTTCGTATCGCGGATTCGGCCGCGCAGCCGCAGCAGCGGTCCCGGCGACACCTCCCCGCCGCTTAAGGAGGCTGAAAAAGAATGATTTTCCCTGATGAAACGGTCTATTTTTATCTCGGCCCGCTGCCCGTTAGCGCCACCATTCTGTTCACCTGGATGGTGATGGCCTTGCTGGTGCTGGGCTCGATACTGATCACGCGCAACCTGCGCAGCGAAGGGAAGATTCCCCGCTGGCAGAATATGCTGGAGGTGCTGGTCGGCGCCATGAACAGCCAGATCCGCGAGGTCAGCGGCGGCGGTGATCCCCGCCCTTACCTTTCATTTGTGGGCACCCTCTTTATCTTTATTGCCGCCTCCAACCTGCTTTCAGTAGTACCGGGCTTTATCCCGCCTACCAGTTCCCTCTCCACCACGACCGCCCTGGCGATCAGCGTTTTTGTGGCCGTACCTTTTTTCGGGATTGCCAGGCACGGGCTTAAAAATTACCTGAAGCAGTACCTGCAGCCCACCTTTTTTATGCTGCCCTTTAATATTATCGGCGAGTTGAGCCGCACCCTGGCCCTGGCCGTGCGGCTCTTCGGCAATATCTTGAGCGGCACCATTATTGTCGGCATTATCATCAGCATTCTGCCATTTTTTTTCCCGGTGGTACTGCAGCTTTTCGGGCTTTTAACCGGGATGATCCAGGCTTATATCTTTGCCATCCTGGCCATGGTCTATATTGCCTCGGCCAGCGAGGCACAATCTAAATCCATTGAAAAAAAAGGAGAACTGTAAGTTATGGATAGCCTGACTTTGATCGGTGCAGTATCAATTTTTACCGCCGGCTTGACCATGGGCATCGGCTCTATCGCCCCGGCCCTGGGGCAGGGCCGGGCGGTATCCCAGGCCTTAAGTTCCATCGCCCAGCAGCCTGATGAGGCCAACACCCTTACCCGTACCCTTTTTGTGGGGCTGGCCCTGGTCGAATCCACCGCCATCTACTGTTTTCTGGTATCGATGCTGCTTATCTTTGCCAACCCTTTCTGGAACTTTTTTCAGCAGCAGCTGGGGGGGCCATAGCATGATGCCCGGTTATGGCCATGCCGCGGGCCGGACACGCCCTTTTTTAAAAACCGGGATCGGGGAGAACATTTATGAGTATTGATTGGGTCAATGTAATCGCCATGGTTGTCAATTTCCTGGTACTGGTGTTTTTACTGCGCCGCTTCCTTTACGGCCCGATTTTGAAGATCATGGATGAACGGGAGCAAAAAATTACCCGGCGGGAAGAGGCAGCAGCGGCGAAAGCGCGCCGGGCGGAAGAAGTGGCGGCGGCTTACCGGGAAAAGATGGCGTCGCTGCAAGCCCGGGACCAGGAACTGCTGGAAGAGGCGCGGCGGGCCGCCGCGGCGGAGCGGAGCAGCCTCACCGCTGCTGCACGCCTGGAGGTCGATCAAATGCGCCGGCGCTGGCAGGAGGCGCTGGCCCGGGAAAAAGAGTCTTTTGCCCGGGAACTGCGCCGCCGGGTGGCCGGTCAGGCCTGTTTGATCGCCCGCCGCTGCCTGCAGGATCTGGCCGACGCCCGCCTGGAAGAGATGGTCTGGCATGTTTTTTTAACGAAAGTGGAAAGGCTGCCGGCAGAAGAACGGTCAAAGGTAAAGGCCGCCCTTTCGGCGGAAGGG
>JAKOVL010000046.1 GCA_029782095.1 Bacillota bacterium
GGCCGCTTCAATCACATCCAGGGCCGCCAGGGTAATGCTACCGGCTTTCTTCTGGCCTGTTTCCGGGTCTACACCTTCCCAACCGGTCAGGGCAAATACCCGGCTTACGTCCGCGCCAGCTTTATCCAGCCGTGGCCGCAGGGTATCAGCCAGGCCGTCCTCTGCCGAAAGGTAGACTACGTTGGCCGGTTCTCGCCGCTCCTTGGGCACCCCGTCCGGGCCAGGGAAAGGGGCTCCCCGGCTCACAATAGCCGCCAACTGCAAGGCCAGCCAAGTTTTGCCAACGCCAGGGTCTCCCTCCAGGATGGTCAACTTGCCCAAGGGGATGTAAGGCTCCCATAACCAAGCCACTTCCTCCGGTTCCACCTCGGCCAGTCGTACGATAACGGGCCTTGGTTTATTGGCAGGCTCCCATCCAAGGGCTTCCTCTGCCAGCCGCAGCAGTTCTTCCTTTGTCCCACCAGCCGCAAGCCAATCCGAAACATCACCCTTCGATGGTAAGCCGGGTAGCTCAAGTATCTTGATTGACTTTGCTTTTCCGTGAAGACTTTGGGCCACCTGCTGGGCATGTTTTCTACCGGGTTCGTCAATGTCCGGGAAAACTACCACGTCTGCGCCCTTCAGCCAGTCGCTGTAATAGTCCCGCCATTTTCCCGCACCCATCGGGCTGGTGGTAGCAGCAAGGCCAATCCTGGCCAGGGTGTCAACGTCTTTTTCCCCTTCCGGGATAAACACCGTTTCGCCACGTTGGACAGCTTTTAGCACTTCTGGCAAGCGGTAAAGCACCGGCTTGACGTCACCTAAGCCGTTTATCCAGCCGCCTTGCCGTCGGGCCGCCGCTGGAAGAAGCGTTTATCCGCCGTCCGGCATACTTGAAACAGTAGCTTACCGCTTGCGTCCTTGTAATCGTAAGCCGCTATGACTTTCCGCTTCCGCTCTGGCTCCGGGTATAAGTTGCTCATGTTTAGGCCAATAGCCGCGACAATATCTTCTGTTCTGCAACCGGCAAAGCACTTCACCAGCACCTTGCCGTCTTCTGCTTCGTCAACTTTCAAGCTGGGCTTCCGGTCGTTATGGGCCGGGCAAAGTGCCTTCCAGCCATTGCCACAACGTTTGACGCCTTTTAATCGGGAAAGGACATTCTGCAGGACGGGGTTCATTCTATCTCCCCCCGTTCCCGTAACGCTTCTTCCATTTGCCGCCATTCTTCTGCAAAGTGAAAGCCTTTCCAAAAGTGTACCATCGCAATTTTGCGTTCCCGCTCAGTCTCCAGGTCGTTCCATTCAACGGGCCTGCCGTCGTCCATATCATCAACCAACTGGACGCCTT
>JAKOVL010000053.1 GCA_029782095.1 Bacillota bacterium
GGGTGGAAGTGACCTCCACTGATCCGCCCGTGGTCTTTACCGTCAGCGGCGACGGGGTGCCCGGCGGATCTAAAGGATACACGCTGGCAGAGTTGCAAGAGTTTGACGAAGTCAACGCGTCCTACAGCTACACCAGCGGCGGAGAGCTGGTGACCGACGAGGCCACCGGGGTGCTGCTGGCGGATATTCTCGCGGACCTGGGGATCACCAACCCGGCCTGGGAGCTCAATGTGACCTCCACCGACGGTTTCAACCCGGGTACCTTTACCTTGCAGGAAGCCATCGACCAGGGCTACCTGGTGACCTACCTGGTCAACGGCGCGCCCTTCGAGGACACCAAGGAAGGTTATGATTCTTCCACCATCCGCATCTACCGCCATTACAATGACGGTTCGAACTGGCGCAACCGCCTCACCCTGATCACAGGGGTCACGGTTACCTCCACCGAACAGCCCGTGGTTTTCACGGTGAGCGGCGACGGGGTGCCCGGTGGCTCTAAAGGATACACGCTGGCAGAGTTGCAAGAATTTGACGAAGTTACCGCGTCCTACAGCTACACCACCGGCGGCCAGCCGGTGACCGACGAGGCCACCGGGGTGCTGCTGGCGGATATTCTCGCGAACCTGGGGATCACCAACCCGGCCTGGGAGCTCAATGTGACCTCCACCGACGGTTTCAATCCGGGTACCTTTACCCTGCAGGAGGCACTGGACCAGGCCTACCTGGTGACCTATCTGGTCAACGGTCAGCCCTTTGAGGATACGGACGAGGAATATGATTCTTCGACTATCCGCATCTACCGCCATTACAACGACGGTTCGAACTGGCGCAACCGCCTCACCCTGGTCAACGGGGTGGAAGTAAGCTCCACTGATCTTGACCTGCCGTGGACCTTCTACCGCAATGATGACGGCAGTAGCCTCCCCTGGGCTAATGTCTACTGTGTTACCCCGGACCATGAGGGCGGTCTCTGGGTCGGCACCAACGGCGCCGGAGCGGCTTACCGGAGCCCTGCCGGGGTGTGGACCATTTATAATAAAAACAACAGTCCCCTTACCCATGACATGATTATCTCCATCGAAGTGGATGACATGGGGGGCGTCTGGTTCGTCGGCGGCAGCCCCGTTGAAGGGCTGGGTATTTTCCACAAACAGGGGGGTACCTGGACCCGCTACAGCAACGAGCAATTCAACCAGCCGGAAGACTTCAATTTCACCATGGATGTTACTCTGGATGAAGAGGGAGGCGCCTGGTTTGCTACGGACGTGGGGCCTGTTTACCGGGACAAGGATGGCAACTGGCGTTTTCTGAAGGATGAGTATGATTTCCCCACAAACTTTACGACCACGGTTACGCTGGACCATAAAGGGGGAACCTGGTTTGGGTTCCGCGCTTCCGGAGGAACTACCAGCGGCTACTCTTATCTTGACGCTAATGGTAATTTGACCACTTACCCGCTGACCGGAACGGGGACCTGGGTGCGCACCATTGCCGTTGATCAAGACGGCGGTGTCTGGGTAGTCCGCCTGGGTAAGGTTGATTACATCAGTCCAAGCGGACAGAGAACAGTATTTGAAACAGGCAAAGATCTGATCCCCTTCCTCAGTGAGAGCGACAGTATTCAGATCATACAGCCTGATGATCAGGGCGGCCTCTGGTTTGGCACAAGCGAAAGCGGCCTTTACTATCAAAACCGGGACGGCAGATTCACTGTATTTAATCGTGAGAACACCTGGCCTAGACCGCAGTTTGACAGTATTTGGGGTCTGCGCACCTGCCCCAGCGGTGCTCTCTATGTTAGCACCAACGGTGGCGTGGCCCTGCTGCCCCCGCCGCCGCCGGCGGGCAGCAACGCGGATCTGCAAAGGCTCTACCCCGCCTTTGGAACCCTGAGGCCCGCCTTTGACCCGTCGATTACGGAGTACAGGATCGTCCTGCAAGACGAATCGGCCGGGGTGCCGGCGGTGGGCGCCGCTGTGGCCGATGAGGGCCGGGCCACCCGCGTGATCAGCAACGCTTCTTCCTTTGCGGAAAAAACCAGGGTAACAGTGACAGCGGAAAACGGCACTCAGAAAACATACACTCTCGGCTTTCTGCGAGAAATTCAACTTCCCGCCCCGGGTACAGTAGAGAACCCGGCGCAAGTAACGGTTGAAATCGGGCAAGTATCGGACCTTTACCTGAATATTCCTGAGGGTGATGCAGAGAAATATGCCGTAACGATCATCGCTCCCGACGAGAGGGTAAAGCCCACGCTGATGCTCAACACCACCGTCCAGGGCAACAGGCGGACAGCGCTGCTGCCTGGATTGAGCATCCAAAGCACACTCACCATCAACGGCAAAGCCCAGGTGGTGCAGGTGGACTTTCCGGCCGGGACCAGGGTCAGCGGTCCGGAAGATTGGGATGGCGTCATCCAGCTGCCCGTGATTAATGAGAAACTCGGCGTTTCCATAAACGGTAAGGTCAGTGTTGCCGTTGAAGTGGGGCTCCCCCAGGAAGAGCTTCGCTTTGACCGTGCCGTGCGGATCCTGCTGCCCGGCCAGGCCGGCAAGGCTGCGGGCTTTGTCCGGGGCGGCAGCTTTACGGCAATAAAACAGGTCCTCGACGAAGACGACCAGGCTCATGCTGATGAAAAGCTGCTTCCGGATGGACACGGTAAAATTGACGTGGACCCTGACCTGGCCATCTGGACCAAGCACTTTACCACCTTTGTGGCCTATTCACCTGCACCGGCGTCGGAGCTGAGGCCGCTTCCCGTTACCAGCGGAGAACCCTGGAATGCCTACCTGCTCTATGCCGTGGCGCTATTGTTAGCGCTCAGCAGCCTGGTTTTCAAACGCAAAAGAATCAGTCAAGACAAGTAAGAATCACCTTTCGCCGGCCTGCCTGCCCCCGCTCTGCATAGCTGCGGGGGCAGGCAGGCGGCAACCTGCTGCTTAACGAGGTGTATAACGGTATTGAAGGCGATCGGTAGATATACAATAATCCTGCTCCTTGTCGCTCTAATCGCTATGGGAACGGTGCCTGGGACATCCCGTGCAGGTGAGTCTCTCGTCATAACCGGCACCGGTCTGAAGCAGGATGTGATCTTCAATGAATCTTATTACCAGTTTAACCATCCCCAGATGGAGGAGCTTTATTACTCTTCCAATAATAACTGGAACTTTAAGAGCATCTGGCATGTAAAAGGCTTTCGCCTGCGCTCTCTGCTGGATCAATTTGGTGCGGGCAACCTGAAGGAGGGCTCCTGGCCCATCACTTTCCTGGCCAAAGACGGCCTCTCCTTCACCATGACGCTGCAGGAATTGGAAAATCGCTTTTATTATCCAGACCTAACCATAGACAGTGAGGAGCAGGTGGACCCCATGATCGGCATCTATCGGGCGCAGCTTTTTAACGTCATCAACCCGACGCCGCCCATAAAATGGGCCGACCGGAAGTTGACGGTGGCGGACCGGGACCAGGAGGCGCCCAGGCTCTATTTTGGCCAGAAAAAGGGTAACATTGACGACAGGAACCAGCCTTTTTTTATCCGTGACCTTGTCCGCATTGTGGTTGGTGAAGAGAGGCCGCCCGGTTCGTCCAGCCGTCCTGATCCGCCCGGCCCCGTTTCGCCCGATCCGCCTGAACCTGCTGCTGAAGCGCCTGCCGGTGCGCCGCCGGATCCGGGTTCAGGAATTGCGGAGAGTCCGGAGGACAGCCTCCCATTGGCTCCGTTTAAACCGGCAGGTTCTGGAGCCGGCGCGGAGAAGGAGATGTCGCCAGGCAGCCAAGGTAAAATTAACGGCTTTTTCTTCTCCCCGGCAACATGGGGACAGCCGGGTAAGAGCGCAGTGCCCGTCGAACCGGGAACCCGCAGGCCATGGGGGTTGTGGATCATAGCCGCCGTGGCTGCGGCGGGGGCGCTGGCGGCAGGAGTATATTATTACTGGAAAGAGGATGAATAATGCGGTCAAACCGTAAACCCATACAATATGCCGTAGCGGTTTTACTACTAATTACCCTGCTCGGGACCGTAGGCTGCGCCGGCGAGCCGCCGGCAGTTGTTGAAGAAGAGCAATCGTTTATCACCATTGAAGGCCCCGGGGTGGAGATCGAAGTGCGGCTTTCCCTGGAAGAGCTGCAGTCGATGAGCGATGACCTGGTGGAAGATGATTATTTTTCCATCAACACCTACGGTACGGAGGAGTATTTTCATTTCAAAGGGGTATGGGTCTGGGCGATCCTGGAAAAAAAAGCTGAGCTGAAGGAAGAAGCAACCGCGGTCAGCTTTATCGCCGAAGACGGCTACACCGTGACCTATACCCTGGATGAGGTGCGGCGGGACGATTACATTGACCAGAATGATCCGGATAAGAAGTATAAAATGATCCTGGCCTGGGAAGAAAACCACCGGGCCTATGATCCGGCCGAAGGAAATCCTTTTCGACTGGTTAACGGCCAGAGGGAACCCGGCGATGTGAACAAACCCCTGTGGGTGAGCCAGGTTCAAACCATAAAAGTGGAGTGCCGGGAGGACTTGCAATAAAGCGTCTTAAGTGAAAAAGGAAGCCGGGTCATTTTACATGGAAAACAACCTTAAGCTGATGCGGTCCGGCCGGGTGATTAAGACTTATTACAGCAAGAGAAATACAGTTCAGCTGCTGCAGTACCGGCATGGGCCGGAAGAAAAGTTTATTATTCTCAAGAAACATCGCACCCTCCAGGGAGCGGAGGCGGAGTATAATACCCTGGTGCACTTAAACCGTGTCGGCCTGGCCGTACCCGCTCCCCTGGGCCGGGAGGGAAAAAATTTATATTTGCAATACCTGAAAGGAGAACTTCTCGTTGATGTTCTGGAGAATAACCTCGTTCCCCGGCCAGCCTGGACCAGGGCATTGGCCCTCTGGTATTATACGCTGCATAGCAAAACAGCTTCCGGTGGCGGAACGGTTATGCTCAAGGCGGATAATAACCTGCGCAATTTTTTATTCAGAGACGGGGTTGTTTATGGGCTTGACTTCGAGGAGATCGGCGGCGGCGACCCGGCCCGGGACTTGGGGCAAGTTTGCGCCTATATCCTGGCCAACCGCCCTGCCTTTACCGCGGCCAGGCTCGCTGAAGCCTCCGCTGTTACCCGTCAGTACCAGTTATTAAATTTAGAGGTGCCGCTGGAACGAATTGAAAAGGAGCTCATCCTCGAGCTGCGGCAAATGGCGCAGCGGCGTAAAGAATTGAGCGAAACGATTAAAAGCTTTATCGATTCCAGGCAAAATAAACATCTTTTATAAAGGTGTTTTACCCTCACTCTACCTTATGATCCCCTATTTACAGCATCGCCATCCCGGCGATGTTTTTTTGGGTTCAGAAATGGCCGACCTCCGGTTCCCGCACCGGGGACGGCGCACCTGCCAATGCAGGAGAAACCGCTGTCTTAGAGAAATAGTAAAAATAGACATTTTACCATCCAGGGAGTGATCCTGAAGTGAGAAAAAAAAGTTCGGTTGTTATCATTGTGATCGTGGTTGTGCTGGCATTGATCCTGATCGCGGCTTTGCTGGTAGGGGCCGTGCTGGTCGCCGCCTTCCGGGCGGAGCCGCCGCCGCGAGGCGACCGGGTGGCCGTGATTTACCTTAACGGGACTATCGAGGAAGGTCAAAGCAGCTATATCAGCGCGGGGATTACACCCAAGCTTGTACAAAGGCAGCTTAACCGCGCCGCCAGAGATCCCGGCATCAAGGGGGTAGTCTTAAGGATCAACAGCCCGGGGGGCTCCATCGCCGCTTCCCAAGAGATCGCCTCCATGATCAGGGATTTTGAGAAGCCGCTGGTAGTCTCCATGGGCGACATGGCCGCCTCCGGAGGCTACTATATCTCCGCTCCGGCCCGGGGGATCGTGGCCCAACCGGGCACCATGACCGGTTCTATCGGCGTGATTGTCCAGGTAACGAACATGGAAGGGCTCTATGACATGATCGGCATAGAAGTAGAAACCATAAAAAGCGGGCGCCATAAAGATATGCTCAGCCGCCGGATGACCCCCGAAGAGCGAGCACTGCTGCAGGCTATGTGCGACGAAGCCTATGAGCAATTTATCCATGAGGTGGCGGAAGGAAGAGACCTGGACCCGGAGACGGTGCGGGAGCTGGCCACGGGTGAAATCTACCTGGGCAGCCAGGCCCTTGAACTGGGCCTGGTGGACCGGCTTGGCGGGATCGATGAAGCCATAGAGTACCTGGCCGAAATGGAGGGGCTGCTCCACCCGGTGCGCTACGAATTTCCCCAGCCCTCACCGTTCCAGCAGATGTTCGGCCTGGGATTTAAACTGGTGGATAGCCTGCGCCAGATCGGCGTACCCCGGGAAGTGTTTATCCTGGAGATGCTGGAGCAGGGATTTCCGCCCGAAATTCGCTACCAGGTGAAGTAGGGGCGCGGGACAGCTGCATCGGGGAACAAGCTCAGGTGCCGCTGCGTTGCCCTGGTGCGGGAAAAACCGGTTGCCAGGCCTGCAGGAAATGAGGGCGCCGGCTTTCGCACGGTAAGATTCTTTTACGGGCCACCCTGTGCCCGGGAAAAGGAGCTGGAGATGTGAGTAAAAAGATTATTATTATCGGAGCGGGAATAGCGGGATTATCGGCGGGCTGCCATGCCCGCAGAAACAGCTACGAGGTGGAGATATTCGAGAAGGAAGACCATCCCGGCGGCCTCTGCACCGCCTGGGAAAGAAACGGCTACACCTTCGAAGGATGTATTCATTGGCTGGTGGGCACCAGGCCCGGCAGCCAGTTTAACCGCCTCTGGCAGGAGGTGGGGGCGCTTCAGGATACGCATATTTACGACCATGAGGTTTTTTTGCGCCTGGAAGGGGAGCAGGGCCGCTGCGTCAATATCTACAGCGATTTGGGGCGCCTAAAAAGCCACCTGCTGGAGCTTTCCCCGGAGGATGCCCCGGTTGTTGAAGAAATTGTTGGAGCCGCCCTGGCCTTTTCCCAGGTTGAATTCCCCCTGGAAAAGGCGCGGGAGCTCTACCGCCCCTGGGACCTGCCGCGGCTCATGGTGCGGATGATGCCGCTGTTTCAATATATGGGCAAGCTCTCCCGCGTCTCCGTTGCCGCATATTTGAAAAATTTTAAAAATCCTTTCCTGCGGGAGGCCCTGGGCCAGCTCATGCCCGGCGGCTACGCCATGATCGGCCTGGTCAGCACCCTCGCCTCCCTGCACAACCGCGATGCCGGCTTTCCCCGGGGCGGTTCCCTGGGGTTTGCCCGCTCCATCGAACAATACTACCTGGCGCTGGGCGGCAAAATCCGCTATCGGGCCGGCGTAAAACGCATCCTGGTGAAAGAGGGGCGCGCCGTGGGAGTAATCCTGGAAGACGGGACCAAAGAGTACGGCGACATTATCATTTCCGCGGCGGACCTGCATCATACTCATTATACCCTGCTCAAGGGAAAATACCTGACCCCTGCGATCAAGGAGGCTTTCCGGCTGGACACTTTTACCTCGGTCCAGGTTTCCCTGGGTGTGGCGGCGGATCTGGCCGCAGAGCCGCGCCGCCTCGCCCTGCGGCTAAAGGAACCCTGGATTGTGGGCGGGGAAACCAACCATTATCTCGCGGTGCACAACTATGCCTTTGATCCTACCCTCAACCCCCCCGGCAAGACGGTGCTTACCGCGGCCCTTTACTCCGGCTACGAAGAATGGTTAAAGCTGGCCCAGGACCAAAGCCGCTACCGCGAAGAAAAAGAAAAAATTGCCGCCCGAGTGCTGGAACTGGTCGAACAGCGTTTTGCTGCCGCCCGGGGCCGGGTGGAAACGGTGGACGTGGCCACACCCTTGACCTACAACCGCTATACCAACGTTTATCAGGGCGCCTATATGGGCTGGGTTGTCCCGCCCCACAAAGGGCAGTTCAGCATTGCCAAAACACTGCCCGGGCTGGAGGGCTTCTACCAGATTGGCCAGTGGGTCCAGCCCCCGGCAGGGCTGCCCGGGGCCATGCTCACGGGCAGGCACGTGCTGCAGATTATCTGCCGCAAGGATAAAAGACGTTTCCGCGAGGGACCGTTCAGGCTGCCCGGTTAGCTTGCGCCCTTGAAATGTGAAGAAGCAGTCCGCCACCGGGATAACCCTAAACGGCAGCTTCTTTTAAGCTGGCACCGGGCCGGGCAGCCTTTCGTCCGGCCGCATCATAAAGCTTAATTGCTTCCAGGGTGATCCGCAGGGCTGCTTCCAAGCAGTCCGGGTTGAGGTTATCCCAGTGATCCAGCCGGGTGTGATAGTAGCGCGGCGGTGCCGGGTCCATGGCCGCCAGGGCAGCGGCAGGAATTCCCGCCTGGGAAAATGCGGCGGCATCGGTGGAGCCAAGGTAGACCGAGGCGAGGGGCAGCTGGAAGCCGCAGTTCTTTCCGGCCTGCTGCAACAGGGCGCAGGTTTCCGGGTCGTGGCGCACGGTGCCGCTCATATCACGGTTGTATACGCTTAAGTGCTCCAGGTCACGGAAAGTCTCCAGGGCTATAAAAACGGTTTCCATCTCCTTTAGTTCGGAGGCATGTTTTTCGGCGTATGCTTTGGCGCCGCGCAGCCCCGCTTCTTCCGAGCCGGTGATGAGGCATTGCACTTCAGTATGTTCAAAGCGGGTGCCCGTTTGATGAAGGTATTTCATCGCTTTCAGGGCTACCAGGGAGCCGGTCAGGTTGTCGTTGGCCCCGGGGCTGATCACCTTGTAATTGGAAAAAAAGATGAGCCCCAGGAAAAAGGGAATGCCGGCCAGCTGAACCAGCCCCATGAACCGGAAAGCCCCCTCCGCAGGCGGGAGAACAAGGTTGCCCGAAACCACCGCGATCAGATCAAAGATAATCTTGGCCAGGCCGCAGGCCAGCGCGCCGATGATTACTGTTTTTAAAAGGATTCCTCCGCCGGAGATAAAGAAACGCCATTCATAAGCCGCGTCGGCGTGTCCGCTGATTATAATGCGCCGCCTGGTTTCTCCGGAAGACCTGCGCACTGCCAGAACATTGGTTGAAGTGCGGCGGGGAAACAGCGGATCGAGAAAACGGCGATACATCAAGAACTGCACGATGGCAACCGTAAGGGCCAGGAGGGAAAGGGGCAGGGCGGCCACAGGCGCAATCCAGTAAAGCGCCGTGGCGGCCAGAAACAGCAGGCCAGTTGCCACGGTGAAGCCCATGAAGGCCCTCGGATGCACCGTAAATTCTTCACGGCGCACCTCGTCGGCGCAAGCCGCCAGCGCCTCTGCAAAATAATCCTGGGCTTTTTTTTCACCGGGGCTGCCCGGATCACGGGGCCCAAAATTTTCAATAATATGGCGGATTTTTGCAACAGAATCGGCAACAAGCGCTTCGATCAAATTGTCTTTGCTCAATTTAATCCCTCTCTCTTCAGAAAAGTCAGTATAAATTATGAAAACCCTCTTTTTTTATTTATTCTAACACGACATGTACGATTGGGTCTATCACTATTTCTTGTGGGTGCAATATTAATATTCAGGGCCTTTTTGATAAATTACCAGTTGTATTGCTGCAATAAGCAAGGTTTTTATGGTAATGTGTAGAAATATAATACAAAACACAATATTTGTGCCATTCTGGTTGACCGGGGGGAGCAGCGTGGAAAGGCCGGTCAGGCTGCGCAACTATATTGCTTACGGATTGGGGGATTTCTTGGGCGGCGGCTCCTTTGCCATCATTGGGACCCTTTTTCTTTTTTTTATGACCGAGGTGGTGGGGCTGCTTCCCGTATATGCCGGCTTGCTGTATTTTATCTCCAAGCTGTGGGACGCCGTTTCAGATCCCCTGATGGGCTATCTATCAGACAGGACCAGAAGCCGCTTCGGCAGAAGGCGCATTTATTTTTTAATTGGCATTGTTCCGATCGGCGTTTTTTTCGCCCTGCTGTGGGTTCCGGTAAACTGGCAGGGGCAGGGCTTTCTTTTTTGGTGGTACCTGTTTGTTTTTATGGGGTTTTCTACTTTTTACACCATCTTAATGGTGCCATATACTGCCCTTAACGCCGAAATGTCACTAGATTATAAAGTGCGGGCCAGGCTTAGCGGGTTCAAGCAATTCTGCTCAGGCCTCTCCGGGGCGCTCTGCTCGGTTGCTTCCAAGCCCCTGGTGGACAGCTTCCCTGACCCGCAGACCGGTTTCACCGTTATGGGCATCATCTTCGGCCTCTTCTTTTCCCTGCCCTGGCTGGCGGTCTTCTTCGGAACCTGGGAAATTCCGCGCCGGCACCGGGAAGTAGAGAAGCAAAATTTGCTCCAGATTTTTCAAAATTTCTTTTCGGTTTTTCAAAACCGTTCTTTCCGCATCCATATAGGCATGTATGTCTCCGGCTTTGCCGGATTGGATGTGATTATGTCCATTTTTATCATCTTTCTGACTTACTATATCTTGCGGGAAGATTATTTTCCGCTCCTCATGGCCGCCCTGGCCCTGGCCCAGGGAATATTTCTGCCCGTTTATATTGCTATCGGCAACAGGTACGGCAAGGGCAGGGCCTACCTGATGGGCAGCATCCTCTTTTTGGCCGGCATGCTTTACGCGGCAACGCTGACTCCCGGCGCGGCCCTTCACTTAATGCTGGTAGCCGCAGTCATTCTTGGCAGCGGCATGTGCGGCATCTCGGTGATGCCCTGGGTGATCCTCCCCTCGGTTACCGATGTGGATGAATTGATCACCTCGGAAAAAAGGGCCGGCCTCTACTCCGGGATGATGACTCTGCTGCGCAAAGCGACAAATGCCCTGGTCATCTTTCTCATGGGGGCGGCTTTAAACTGGGTCGGCTATGCGCCGGAGCAGGTCCAGAGTATCGAAACGGCGAACGGGCTGCGCTATCTTTTCCTCGTCGCCCCCACCACGTTCGTTTTTATCGGCATGCTCTTCAGCCTTAAATTTAAAATTACCCCGCAGACCCATCAAGTGATCCGGCAGGAAATCGATCGCCTGGAAGGCGGCGGTTCCAAGGAGCAGGCCTGTGCCGATACGCAACGCATCTGTGAAGAGCTGACCGGAATACCCTACCGGGAGCTGTATTGTCCGCCTTCTTCAAAGGAGTTTTTTTGATGTCATGCGGCCTGGACTCCTCCCCGCAATGTGATAAAATACACAGTAAATCTTGAACACCATTAACACCAAAGAGAGGACTGCCACATGCCTGGAATTTCGCTGGAAAATAAGACTTTTTTGATCATGGGCGTGGCCAATAAGTGGAGTATTGCCTGGGCCGTGGCCAGGGCATACGCTGCCGCCGGGGCCAGGCTTATCTTCACTTACCAGGACGAACGCTTTAAAAACAAGGTGGAACGGTTAGTGGCGGAAGAAATGCCCGGCTCGCCGCTTCTATCCTGCAATGTCAGCAGCGACGCGGAAATAGAGCGGCTGGCTAAAGAAGTTGAAACTTACGGCCACCTGCATGGGCTGGTACACAGCATTGCCTACGCCCGTAAAGAGGAGCTGGCGGGAATGTACGTCCATACTTCCCGCGAGGGGTTCAGACTGGCCCACGATATCAGCGCCTACTCCCTTACCGCCGTAACACAGCGCCTCTACCCGCTGATGAAAGAAGGGGGCAGTATTCTTACCCTGACCTTTCAGGGATCTCAGCGGGCCATCCCCAACTACAACGTTATGGGTGTGGCCAAGGCCTCCCTGGAAGCGAGCGTGCGCTACCTGGCCCGCGATTTGGGTCCTTTTGGCATCCGGGTCAACGCCATCTCCGCGGGGCCGGTGCGCACTATCTCGGCCAAGGGGATTGCCGGCTTTGACCGCATGCTGCACCATGCCCGGGAAAAAACGCCGCTGCGGCGCCCGGTTGAGGCTTCCGAAGTGGCGGGGGCGGCCCTGTTCCTGGCAAGCGAACTGGCCTCGGCTATAACCGGGACAATCCTCTACGTGGACTGCGGCTATCACATCATGGGAGCCTGAATAAAGCGAGGGGTCGTCCCAACTGGCTTTTGGAACGACCCCCCCATTAAAGGCCGTGTTTCTTCATTATTGCGGCTGGTACATGCCCCTGCTTTTCATGTAATTGAAGATCCCTTCCCCGTGCTGCTGCTCTTCCTTTTGGATGTGATTCAAAGCCTGGCGCACGCTGGCATCCGCCATTTCAAAAATGGCAGTGTTGTAGGTATCCGCTACGTATTTTTCAGTCATGAGCATGTCATTGCAAAGGGCGGCGTCATTATGATAGTTTCCCGCCGGCAGCTGGCCTTTGCTCGCGGCCTGCTGCATCTGCTGCTGCTGCTGTCCTTGCTGCTGACCCAGGCTGGGCTGCTGCCCCGCCAGGATCTGATTAATGGTATCATAGTGCTGTTGTTCCTGTGCCGCGTATGTGCTGAACAGCTGCTTCAACTGCGGGTCTGACGCCTGCGCCGCGTAGTTATTGTACTTCTTGATGCAGATCTCTTCGTGTGCCTTCTGGTCTTCCAAAAGCATCCTTTCTTTTTGGCCCAGTTGAATGGCCATGGTCAACACCTCCTGGGTACAGTTTTTGCCCGGGGGTCTTTTTTATACACCATGCTCAGCAGTTCCCAGGAGGCGCGGCCGGGGCGGGCGGTCCGCGCCGCAAAGCAGCGAATGATAAAGAAAAAAAGCTCCTGTACACAAAAGGGACCGCGTCAATAAACCCGGTCCCATCGCTCTGCAGCCTGGTCAATTAATTTTTTATGGGGTTGGACCGCTGCAGGTGCTTGCCCCACTAGTGCAATTTCAGCTCTTCGATTTCAAATGCGAAATCAACAGTGCCGTCTCCGGAGGTTACGGAGAGGCTGAGCATGGTCTGCACGGCCCCCAGGTCGGCGATGCGGCAGATATAGGTTATCTCGGTGGGGGCTGTGTTTGCGGGAGGCTCGATTTTTATTTCTATTGTATGCACCGTTCCGCTGAGATCGCCCACCCGCCCGGGGGAGCTATCCTTTAGCTGCACACTGAGCCCTGGCGTGGATACATATTCATGGATATTATAGCCTTCGGCCATGGCAAAGGGCATAACCATGAAGCCGAGAAACGTAGCGCCCTTTGTTTCGGCCATTTCCCCCGTATAGATTTCGCCTTCCTGCTCTACCTGTTTAACCATGTCGTCGGCAGCCACCCAGATGGTAATTTCTTCACCGTCAACACTGAAGGCAATTTTTTCTGTTTCCACGCCTTCTATGGGTTCACTGCCCAGGTAGCGGTAGTGAAAGATTTGCTCCAGGCCCATGTTCATTCTCAATTTATATTCACTAAAAGTGGCGATCAGCTCCGCCACCGAAGTGGGTAAGCTCCAGTTATCCAGTTCCAGCAAAGCTTCTTCGATAGCGCCGGTTTCTCCGCTTGCTCCGTTCTCTTCGCCGGTATCGCTTTCTGCTCCGCCGCCGGGAAGAATGGTTCCGCTGTCCCCTCCGCATCCCCAGGCAAAAAAGGCCAGCGTTAGCGCCATTGCCAGTACAGCTAACACGCAAAGATTTTTCTTTTGCATCATCAGCGACCTCCAGTAGTATTTTCAAGTCAATCAACCGGGAGTCCAGTTAAAAATTCCATAGATCGACTGAAAATCCTTTATTTTTATTTCTAAAATGAAAAAATTAGCTTAATCCAAGCAAGGCAATCAGTTTAGTGTCAAATGATTACCAAAAAGGTAAGTTATGTGACCCATTTACGCCAACATGTTAACCTTCCAGGTAATCTGCAGCGTTAATAGCCGGTTGGCTGCCCTGAAAGTAAAGCTGCCGGCAGGGAAGCTTGCATGTTTAAAAGGGCTGTAAGCCTTATGGCGAACTCTTCAAAAGAAAAACAAGGTTTAAATTTGAAAATACTTGTTTTTTTGCCTGACTTGGCACGGACCTTGCGTATACAGATTGATAAAGAAGCGAAAGGAGGTAAAAACAATGGAAAATAAATGTCAATTCTGGAAAGATTACGAATCCATCTCCGGCACGGTGTGCTATTGCGAACTGGCTGCCTTTAACAGGCCGGTCAACCCGGATTTTCTTGAAAAAATAGGCTGTACGCCGGAGAAGAGAAAAGAGTGCCTGGGAACCATGGAGTTAAACATCGGTGGAGGAGCCGTGCCCACTGTTGCCCAGCCCCCGGTTGAGCAGCCGGCTCCGGCAGCGGCGGCTTCACCGGTGGTTTACTGCGATCCTCCGCCGGAGGTGGCCAAAACAGTGGTGGGCGTAGCAGAGAAAAAAGCGGCCACGGCCCTTCCTTCCCTGACCCTGCTGGCTGTTCTGGCCGGGGCTTATATCGCCCTGGGAGCAGTGCTCTTCACCATAGTGACCAACGATCTGGCCACCTATATCGGCGACGGCCTCTCCCGCATCATCGGCGGCATGTCGTTCTCCTTGGGGCTGGTTCTGGTTATTCTTGGCGGGGCCGAGCTTTTTACCGGGAACAACCTCATCGTCGCGGGGATGCTCGATAAAAAAGTATCGCCGAAGCAGGTTTTGAGCAACTGGTTCTGGGTTTATCTGTTCAACTTTGTCGGTGCCATGGTGGTGGTCACACTCTTCTACTACTCGGGAATCTGGAAAGCCAACAATGGCGCTGTGGCCCTGCGGGCTGTAAACATTGCATATGCCAAGGCGACCCTGCCCTGGACCGAGGCACTCTTCCGCGGCATCCTCTGCAACTGGCTGGTGTGCTTGGCGGTTTGGCTTTCCTTTGCGGCCAAGGATGCAGTGAGCAAAATTATAGGGATCATGATTCCGATTACCGCTTTTGTGGCCGCCGGTTTTGAGCACTCCATTGCGAATATGTATTTTATTCCCATGGGGCTGATCCTGAGGGGCCATGACGTTTTGCAGGGGCTGTTAAACCCGGCGGTAGCCCAGGGATTAACCTGGCAAGGATTTATATTCAACAACCTGGTCCCTGTCACTATCGGCAACCTCATTGGAGGCGTGGTCTTCGTAGCAGTGGCTTACTGGAGCGCATACCTGAGGCCTCCGGCCTTCTCCCGGCGGCTTATCGCCAACGGGAAATTTTGAGCAGCATGGAGCTGCCTGGCCAATCATTAATTAAAGAAGGGGTGAGCGGGATGAAAAAAATGGTGGATTGCCCGAACTGGAAAGAGTATCAGGGTCTGAACGGCTGGTTGATGTTTTGCAGCGCCGGCGCCTTTGCCCGCAAATTGACCCGGCAGGAGGCGGAAAGCTGCGGCTGCACCGCTGAGCAGAGAGCGGCCTGCTTCAAGATTATGCAAAGCAGCATGGGCTACGGATTGGTTCCTGAAGTGGTGGAGGAAAAAGAAGCGGCGCCGCCGGCTGCGGATCAGATTCCGGTCTCGACATGCTGAGCGGGGTGAAATCGCTTGCCGCGGCCTGGAGTAAATGGGGTCGTCCCAAAAACCGGTTGGGACGGCCCCTTATGGTTTGTTCTTTTATGTCTTGGCCTTTTCGCTTCCCCTTGGCAAAAGCGCTTAAAAGACCGGTTGTGTTTTATGTGTCCGAAGACCATGGAACATGAAATGTAGAGAAGGGCTGCCCTTTGAGGACAGCTTTTTTTTATGAGAAAATAAAGGATTTTCGCTTTAAGTTACAGAATTAACAAGCCATAGACTTTTTCTAGATATCCTTTCAAGCATGGGGCAGAGAGAAAATGATCAGTAAGTTTGTTACACCGGAGATTATTTTTGGAAAGGGCTCTTTGAACCAGGTCGGTGAAAGCTGCAGCCGCCTCGGCTCTTCCCGAGTATTCCTGGTGGCTGACAAGGGAGTGATCCAGCATGGCTGGGTGGACAAATCACTTCCCTTCCTGGAGGAAGCCGGCCTGGAATACGTGATCTGGTCTGGTTTTTCGGCCAATCCCAAAGACTACGAGGTTGAGGAGGGAGCGCTGCGCTATGCCGAATACGGCTGCGACGCCGTCCTTGCCATCGGCGGCGGCAGCGCCATCGACGCCGCCAAGGCTGTGGCTACCCTCTCCACGAATCCTGGAAAAATTAAGGATTATGAAGGTATCGACCTGATCCAGTACCCGCTGCCGCCGCTGATTGTGGTTCCCTCTACAGCGGGCTCCGGTTCGGAGGTATCCCAGTTTTCCATTATTGCCGATAGCCGGCGCAAACTGAAGATGACGATTATATCGAAGTCGCTGGTCCCAGATATCGCCATCTCCGATCCGCTCATATTATCGACCATCCAGAGCCGGGTTACCGCCCAGACGGGCATGGAAGCTTTAAGTCACGCCATTGAGGCTTATCTTTCCCTGGCTGCCACCGATATTACCGATATACACGCTCTGCACGCCATTAAGTTAATTTCTTCAAACCTGCGCGCTTCTGTGGCCAGCCAGGTCAATGAGGCGGCCAAGGTGGCTATGGGCAAGGCCAGCCTGCATGCCGGCATCGCCTTTTCCAACGCTGTCCTGGGCCTGGCCCATGCTATGAGCCACCAGGTGGCCGGGCAGCTGGATCGGCCCATCGGAGAAATCAGCGCGATCCTTTTACCCCACGTGATGCGCTTTAACCTGATCGCCTCCATGGATAAGTATATCTCCATAGCCGAAGCCATGGGCGCCCGGGTGGAGGAAATGACCCCGCGGGAGGCGGCGGAAAAATCTATCGCCATGGTCCGCGAGCTGGCCCGCGATGTCGGTATACCGGGCGGCCTGGGGGAACTGGGCCTGCCTGAAGAGATAATCCCCGAGCTCAGCGAAAACGCTATCAAGGACGCCTGTTTTATCACCAACCCCAGGGATGCCGGGGTGGAAGACATCATTGACATCTTTAAAGCGGCTTGGTCCCAGTGAGGGGGTGAAACAGCATGGTGATTAAAAATAAAAAGATGCTCATTGAAAAGCTGACGGGAGTACATAGCTCCAAGAAGTCGTATTATGTTGAATTGAAGAAAAAAATCTTTGAAACCACGAAAAGAAACATCCAGCTGGAGATCATTAACCAGCTGGCCAAAAGTATCGGCATTGAAATGTCCTTCCAGGAGATTATTGAAAACGTCATGCCCAAGCTGCAGGCCCTGGCAAGCTTCGAAACCCTCAGCCTTTACGTGGTGGAAAAAGGTAGCCGGATTAAGCGGGCCGCCTTTACCGTGGGCAGCGGGAACGGAAGCGCATCCCCTGAACTTGAAGAAGCGGCCGTGCAACGGGGCGCCAGGGTTGATCAAGAGATACAGGCCAGGCTAAAACATGTTCTCAAGGCAAAAAAACTTTTACTGGCCAATGCTTCTGCAGAGATAATGACGGAAGAAACAGACACGGAAAAAGCATCCCTGATCATGATCCCATTGCTGGTTAAGGAAAGGGTAATCGGGATTTTGGAAATAACCAATGAGGGCGGCTTCCAGGAAGTGGATCTTTCATTCCTGGAGCAGGTGGCCGACCAGCTCGCGGTCTGCCTGGAGAACGCCCGCCTTTACAACGAGGTATGGCAGCGAAAACAGGAGTGGGAAATTACTTTTTCCGCGGTGACGGATTTGCTTATTTTTATTGACCGAAACTGCGAGGTGCAAAAAGTAAACAAATCGGTCGTAGACTTTTTTACCATGGCTGAGAAAGACATTATAGGTAAAAAATGCTATAAACTGCTTTACGGGCGTGAAACGAAGTGCAACCCCTGCCTGGCGGACCAGGTCATCCGGACGCAAAAAACGGCGTACCTGCAGTCGCGAACGCGCTACAATCGCGTTCTCGATATATTCGCCTATCCCGCTTATACTGAAAAAAACGAGCCGTACGGCGTAACCTATTATGCTAAAGATGTTACCCGTATCGTTGATTCAATTAAATATGTCTCCCTCGGTGAAATGTCCGCCGGGGTAGCCCATGAATTAAACAGTCCGCTCACGGCCATTGTGGGCAATTCCCAGCTTCTGCTCAGGGAAACCCCGGAAAGCGATCCCCACTACCAGTTGATCAAAGATATTAAAACCAGCGGGATGCGCTGCCAGCGCATCATTCAAAATTTGCTTACTTTTTCCCGCCAGGAAGCATATTCGTTCGAAAAAGTAAACATTAACGAGGTTGTGGAAAGCGCACTGGCCCTGGTCCAGTACCAGATCGAAAAAGACAAAATTGAACTGGTGAAAGAGCTTGATCCCGACCTGCCGCCCCTCCTGGGCAATGCCCACGGCCTGGAGCAGATCTTGATCAATTTGCTGCTGAACGCCAGGGATGCGGTCACTGAAAAAGAGATGAAAAAAAGCGGGCCGTATAAAGGGATGATCAGGGTTCAATCCATGGTGCGCCCTGATAAGTGCGTGATCGTGGCCGTAAGCGACAACGGCTGCGGCATCGAGCCGGATCAGATCTCCTACATTTTTAACCCCTTTTATACCACTAAGAGGGTGGGACGGGGAACCGGTCTCGGCCTTTCGGTCAGCCTGGGCATCGCCCAGTCCCATGGCGGCCTGATCGATGTGGAAAGCGAGCTGGGTCAAGGAAGCACTTTCAGTTTAATCATCCCCCTGGCCAAAAGCAACCAGGACCAAAATTCAGCCGGTGAACAGGAAAATGGCGGCCGCTTGCCGCATTAAGAAAGAACCGGTGGAGGTTGAACATGGCTCCGGATAAATATTCTTTTCTAGTTGTCGATGACGAGCAGGAAATCTGCAACTTTTTCAGCTACCTGCTGAAAAACAAGGGCTACCATGTTGTAACAGCCAACACCGGGCAGGAGGCCACGGCAGCGCTGCAAAAACATCGCTTCAATGTTGCCCTGGTGGATTTAAAGCTGCCGGATAGCAACGGGCTGGAGATACTAAAAGAAATTAAAAGCAAGCAGCCCACCTGCGAAGTGATCATCATAACCGGCTATTCTACGGTGAAGTCAGCGGTGGAAGCCATTCAATTGGGCGCTTATGATTACGTGGAAAAACCCTTTGGCGACATAGAAGAAATGGAGCGCCTGCTGGAAAGAGCGCTGAACGTCAGGGCTGAACTGGAAAAAGAAGCCGCGGCCCAGCGTGAATTCGGCTTCGTGGTCGGTCAAAACCCGAAGATGCTGAGCCTCGTCGCCGCCGCGCAGAAAATTGCCAAAAAAAATATTACCGTGCTGATTCAGGGAGAAACGGGGACGGGGAAAGAGGTCCTGGCCCGCTACATCCATTCGGTCAGTCATCGCAGCGACCGCCCCTTTTTAGCCTTCAACTGCGGCGCCTTTACAGAGACGCTGCTCGAAAGTGAACTTTTCGGGCACGAAAAGGGATCTTTCACAGGGGCCACCCACAAAAAAAAGGGTATTTTTGAACTGGCTCACAAGGGCACTTTATTCCTGGATGAAATTGACTCGGCCAGTCCGGCCATTCAAATCAAGCTGCTGCGTGTCCTGGAAACAGGGGAATTTTTAAGGGTGGGAGGGGAGGAGCTCTGCAAGGTGGACGTGCGGGTGATCGCCGCCACCAACGCTGACCTGCAGAGCCAGGTGGAGCAAAATAAGTTCCGGGAGGACCTGTTTTACCGCCTCGATGTGGCCTCCCTGTATATCCCTCCCCTGCGGGAGCGCGCAGAGGATATTCCCCTTTTTATCAATTACTTTTTAGAAAAAGAGATGGCTACCCGGGAAATCGGAGCAAAAAAATTTTCTGAAGAAGCGATGGCACTGCTGCAGCGGCATAGCTGGCCCGGAAATATTCGAGAGCTGGCCAACACCGTCGCCCAGGCAGCGCTTTTAAGCAAGGGGCCGGTGATTACCGTCGCCGACCTGCCGGACCGGATCAAGCCGAAGGCGGTAGAAGAAAGAGCCCCAGAGGGGCCGCACGGCGGCGCAGTGATAGAGCCTGGCGCCTCAGCGAAGGAGCCCGCCGCTTTCAGCGGGCATCCCCGCAGTGCTGAACTGAACTCTCTTCTGGAACAATTTACCCGTGAAGCCCTGGAACACCTGGATTTAAAAGAAGGCTTCGATTTTCCCGCTTTCCAGGAAGATTTAAAATCCTGGATCAACAGCTTATATGGCCAATTGCTGGCCTCCGCCTTGGAAACAACCTTCGGCAACCAGGTCCAGGCGGCCAAGCTGCTGGGCATCACCCCGCGAGCACTGCGCTACTACCTGGAGAAGGCCGGGGAGAAGCACGGCAGCAAGTGAGCCCTGCAAAAGCTCCGGCAAGACTCTTGCTAATAATGGCCGCGGCAGCCCCGCTCATTCACTCCCGGGCAGCTCCACCGGAAGCTGCCCCCGCGGCATAAGGGTGCCGCGCAATACCTCGCCCAGCGCCTGCACCGAATCGCTGCTGTCGTTATAGGCGGCAAGATAAGCGGCGGCGTGGGGCACTTCCAGGAGGTCATAGGGTGAGGCCATGGCCAGCACCGCCACCTCTGCCACTTCGGTCAGCTTATTGACCATCCCAGACCAGGCCGGGTAGCGCTGCAATTCGTATGTCCCCACCAGCACCGGGCTAAACCCGCGCATCGACTCCACCAGCTCTTCCACTTCAGCAGCAGACGCTCCCAGCGGCAGCAGGCGCGGTTCCAGAAAAGGGCATGTTTCCAGCAGAGGCGCCAGGGATTTTTCTTTTTCTGCGGGCCAGATTACAGGGAGCCCCTCCTGGGCCGGGAGGGGAATGAGGGCGCTGCGGTCCCGGACCAGGGTTATGCTTTCCCGGGCGATGCGCCGGGCTATCTCCCGGTGCTCCGCTGTGCCCAGCGCGTCCAGGTTTTCACGGCGCGGCCAGGGATCCTCCATTATGCCATACTCCATTTTGGCGGTGAGAATTCTTCTGACAGACTGGTCAAGGCGCTCCGGGGTAATGGCACCATTTTGTACCGCTTCTTTAAGGGCGGTGAAGATCCTTTTTCGGTCGCCGGGCTCCACGCCTGTCCAGGGGCCGAAGAGGATGATGTCGACGCCGGCTTGAAAAGCCATCACCGATGCTTCCTCCAGGCCCCAGCGGCTGCTGATCGCTCCCATGCTCATGGAATCGCTGACAATAAGCCCGTCAAAACCCATCTCTTCCCGCAGAAAGCGGACCGCCTGCGGCGACAGGCTAACGGGCAGTTCACTGCTGCCGGTCAGCTCCGGCATAAGGATATGCGCCATCATCACGGCGGGGACGCCCGCGTCGATCATGGCCTGGAAAGGCGGCAGCTCAACCCTTTCCAGGCGAGAGCGATCGTGCGCGATTAACGGCAGCCCGTAATGGGAATCCACGGTTGTATCACCGTGCCCGGGAAAATGCTTGGCCGTGGCCAAAACCCCGGCTTCGCGGTACGGGCCAACCATGGCCGCCCCCAGCCGGGCCACCTGGGCCGGGTCTGAACCGAACGAGCGGACACCGATCACCGGATTGGCCGGATTGTTGTTTACATCCACCACCGGGGCAAAGTTAAAATTGATGCCGAGCAGGCGCAGCTCCCGTGCAGTTACGGCGGCGCTTAACCGGGCCAGCTCTTCGCTTCCCGTGGCGCCCAGGGCCATGTTGCCGGGAAAAACCGTTACCCCTTCAGTGAGGCGGGCCACCGCGCCTCCTTCTTGGTCTACGGCGATAAACAAAGGAATAAAGCCGCTGTCCAGAGCCCATTGCTGAATTTGTGCCGTCATGGCGGCCACCTGGTCCGGGGTTTCAATATTGCCGCTATGGCTAAAGAGAATGATCCCTCCGGGATGAATTTCCCGCATCTCTGCGGCCAGGGCGGGGGTAAATTCCGGACCGTTGAAGTAAGAAACAATTACCTGGCCCACTTTTTCTTCCAGGGTCATCTTCCCCAGCAGCTCCTCCACCGCCTCAACCTTGTTGCGCTTGTGGTTGCGGCCGGAATCGCTGCCGCCAGAGCCGCCCAGTTTACCGCCAAGCATGTAACTGCCGGCGGCCAGAACGAGAATAACGATGATCAGCGCTGCTGCTTTCAGGATTTTTTTCACCATGATGTGCCTCTTTTCCATTACGATTTGGCAACAACTGAACCTTTATACGTTAACAAACTGTGCATAAAGAGCCCATGTCCAACTTTATTATACACCTTTCTAAATGACCCTAATGGCTAAGAAAAGGTTCCATAAGCAAAGGCAAACCACCGTTCTATTTTTTTGCTTCAGGCTTCCGTTATATTTGCATTATGGATAAATTTCTTGGCCGCGGTAAAAGGATTGTCCGCGGGGGAAGGGAATTATATCAATACGGATTCCTTTTGTTCTGGAGGAAAACGTGGTGACCGGGAAAAACATCTTGACTAAGCAGATCGTTCTCTGGCGGGAGGGAACAAAAGAAACCGCGGCTGATGCGATTACCGTGGAAGCCCCGATGACCATATTTGTCAATGGAGAAGAGCTGGTAACGCTGCTCTGTACTCCCGAAGATATGGACCTGCTGGCCCTGGGATTCCTGCGCTCCGAAGGGCTCCTAACTTCCATGGATGAGGTGGCCGCGCTGCGGGTGAAGGAGAGGGAAGGGCTGGTCGAGGTGGAGCTTAAGGACCGTTCAAACTTAGCCGCGCGCCTTTACGGCAAGAGGACCATTACCTCAGGCTGCGGCAAGGGAACGGTCTTTTTCCAGGCCTTGGACGCGCTGCGCAGCCGCCCCGTCAATAGCGAAATTACGCTGGCTCCGGAGCAGGCCAGGCAGCTGATGCGCCAGCTGCAGGAAAAGGCGGTTTTATTCAAGGAAACAGGGGGCGTCCATAGCGCCGCGGTGGCAGACACGAAAAAGATTATCTTTTTTTATGAAGATATCGGCCGTCACAACGCCGTGGATAAAATAATTGGGCGCTGCCTTCTGGAAAAAATTACTCTGGAGGATAAAATCCTGGTGACCAGCGGCCGGCTCAGTTCTGAAATGCTGCTAAAGGCAGCCAAGCTGCAGCTGCCCATCCTTCTCTCCCGATCTGCCCCCACTACTTTAAGCGTCGAACTGGCCGAGGCCATGAATATTACCATGGTTGGCTTTGTGCGGGGTCGCCGTATGAACATTTACACCCACGAATGGCGAATTGCCTAATTCTGCGTCCATTTTTGTTTTTTTCAAATCTTAGCAGGAATAAGCTGTAAAAGGTTGTATATAAATAGTAGCAGCAGTAGTATTGCTTCAGAACTAACAGCTATCCTCATCCGATTCAATAAATTATACCGCCACAACAACAGTAACAGGCCATAGCTGATCGGGCCGGCCTTCAAAACAGGCTGGGCGGAGAGATCTGTTAGCACCGCTGTCTGCTGGTTTTCTTGAGCAGTGACCGGCAGGAACCTCCGGTTAAACGGCCCGAACGAATCTAAAAACCGATTTTTCGGAGGGTGGCAAATGGCCATTGATCTTGACTTGTTGAGAAAAGTGATCACTGAAATCAAGAAAGACCTTGGGGAGGGGTTCATCGCTACTGATATCTGGTCTGCCGCTGATAACAAGTCCCTGATATTTAATTATGCCGGCTCCAATATGTACACCTGGGGCATGACCTCCCTGCCGGCCCTTTCCAGGATAAAAAAGGATAAAAAAAGACCCGGCGGTTTCAGCGGCCAGCCGAAAACAAAGGAACTGTTCAACGAGGTGACACGTAAACTTGACCAGGCACTGGCTGCCGCTGATTACCCCGGGCTTGGACGCTATTATTTAATAAACCTGGAGAACAACCAGCTGGCCCTGGTGCTGAGTGCAGGGACCCTGCAGCAATATTTGCTGGTTGACCTTTCCGGGACAACCATGGGCATATTGATGAGCGTAGTGCTGCCGAAGTTAATGCAATTATTAACGCGGTAAGTTCAGCGCGGGCACGGCTTCTATTTTTGGAGCGCTTCTTTTTGAGGCAGAGTATTTTTGGAATCCATGGATCACTTGCCCGGGAGACCATTCCAGGCGCGTGCTGGGCGGGCATGGACTTCAGGGTTTTTAAAAGCAGCTGGCTCAGGTAAGGGTGAAAAAAATGTTTTTTAACTGTTCTGAAGGCAAATCTAAAAAAAATTTAGGTGATTTGGAGGCGGTGATTTGTTTCGGGTTAAAAAAAACCTACGAAAACCTGGAAAGGTTAAAATATGTAACCAATCTGGGGCATTGGACCTGGAACATTTTAACTGATAAAATCTTCGCTTCACGGGAAGTATTTAATATTTTAGGCCTGGACGGGCCGGGCCCGGAGATGGACTCCAGCGTATTCTGGGATTTGATTCACCCCGAAGATGATAAACTCTTCGTCGATACAATAAAAAAGGTTATCAGCGGCCAGGAAAAGGCCAGCATTGATTACCGCATCATACGGCCGGACGGCACCATCCGCTATATCAATTCTGAAATGACTTTAATTACCGATAGTTCCGGCAGACCCTACCAGATTTTTGCCACAGATTTGGACATTACCGAGCGCAAAGAGAAAGAGCAGTGGATTCGCTACCAGAATATGGTGTTGGAAGGCATAAACCGCATTCTGAGGGAAGCCCCCGCCTGCAAAACAGAAGAGGAAATCGGACAGATCTGTCTCGAGGTTGCCAAGGCGGTTAGCAGCAGCAAGTATGGGTATATGGGCAAGCTCATAAACGGGGGGCGGCTGGAAAACCTGGCCTGCAGTTACCCTTGCCAGGATGGCTGCATTCAATGTGATCAATTAGATTACCAGTCTGTTTTGGACCCGTTGCTTAAGCAGGTCCTTCGCGAAGGTAAAAGTTTTTTTATAAATAACCCGGACCCGGGATTTGACGGACATGCCAAACCTCAAGGAGAACCTGCACTATGGGCTTTCATGGGGGTCCCCCTGGTTCAGCAGGGGAAAACCCTGGGCTTGATTTGTGTTTATAATCGCAGCGGCGGCTACAGCACCCTGGACCTGGCTGCGCTGGAGGCATTAAGCGATGCCATCGCCCAGGCGCTGCTGCGCTGGCGGGCTGAAAAGAAGCTGGCTGAAGACTACAACGCCATGACCCGGTTGCATGCGGTGAGCCTGCGCTACGACGAAAACTTCGACACATTGATAGAGGCAGTCCTCGATACGGCCATAGACATTACCGGGGCCGATAAAGGGCTCATTCAGCTATTTGATGCGGATCCCGGTTTATTGCGCCTGGTGGCGCACCGGGGCCTGGAGAAGCCGTTCCTTGATTACTTTAATATTGTCTCAGAAGGCCGTCTCTTTTTCGGTGAAGCGCTGCGCCGGAAAACCCGGGTAATTGTGGAAGATTTCTCTGCCGACGCCGCCGGAAGCGGCACACCGGATCTGGAGATTTTAATGGCCGCCGGAATTTATGCCGCCCAGGCTACGCCGCTCATCGGGCGCAGCGGCAGATTGCTGGGAATGATTACCACCTGTTGGGGCAAACCTTTTACGCCGGAAAGAGATAGGTTGCGCTTCCTTGATCTTCTATCGCGCCAGGCGGCGGATCTGTTGGAACGAAAACAAGCCGAGGAAGCGCTGCGGGAAAGCGAAGAGCGCTACCGGGCCCTGGCCGAAGAGCTGTGCCTCATCAACCGGCACAAAGATGATTTTTTGGGGGTTCTTTCCCACGAGATTCGCAACCCCCTGGCTTCAATCATGCTTTGTCTCTCTTTGCTGAAACGGGCTGAACCCGGCGGAGAGCAGGCGCAAAAGGCGCTAGAGATTATGGAGCGGCAGGCGGCCCAGCTATCCCGGCTGGTTGACGATCTGCTCGATGTCACCCGCATTAACCGAAAAAAAATCGTTTTGCAGAAAGAGCAGGTTGAACTAAATGCCCTGGTTCTGCGCACCGCGGAAGATTACCGGGCCATGTTCCAGGAAAAAGGAGTTTCTTTGCATGTTCGGCCGGCGCCCCAGCTGCTCTATGTGGAAGCGGACCCGGCCCGGCTGTCCCAGGTGGTGGGGAACCTGCTGCACAATGCGGCTAAGTTTACCGAAAAAGGCGGCTGGGTGCGGGTGACAGTCGCAAAGGATGAGCGGCAGCATGGCGCAGTCGTTTGCGTAACAGACAGCGGTATCGGGATGAAAAGGGAGACGCTGCCCAGGCTGTTCCAGAGCTTTATCCAGGCCGATGCTTCCCTTCAGGGCGGCGGCCTGGGCCTGGGGCTGGCTTTGGTCAAGGGGCTGACCGAGTTGCACGGCGGCAAGGTCAGCGCTTACAGTGACGGTCCCGGAAAAGGGTCATCCTTTAGGATCTTTTTGCCCCTTGCCGGTGGACAGGTGCTGTCAACAAAAGATAAAGAGCATGCCACTATCGAAAAGACTTTTCGCCGCCGGCGCATCCTGGTCATCGAAGACATGAAAGATGTGGCTGAAGCCCTCAGGACTTTGCTGGTTGAAGAAGGGCACGAGGTTAAAGTGGCTTATGATGGCGCCACGGGCATTGCCTTGGCCAGGCAATTTTTGCCCGATATACTGTTTTGCGATATCGGGCTGCCTGACATGGACGGGTACCAGGTGGCACGCACCTTTGCTGCCGATAAGGATTTACAAAATGTGTACCTGGTTTCTCTGACCGGCTACGCCCGCTCGGAAGATTTAAAGAATGCCAGGGAAGCAGGATTCCACTGCCAGCTGGCCAAGCCGGTCAACCTGGAAAAAATAAGAGAAACCCTGGAGGGGATCGGGCCTTGACCGGGGGGTCGCCTCCCTGCTTCAAAATTGTCAGAGCCATTTGCGTTCTTTGCCAATGCCTGATATATAAGGCTTTTTAAAGAATGGGAAAAACATTTTACCCCAAGAAGAGGCTTAAAAATAGGGATTTGGCATGGTGTGCGGTAGGATGACCGAAAAATTGACCCCACTATTATCTGACAATTGTCTAGATTGGATCTAAGCGATCGATTTGGAATATAACAACAATGGAGTAATATAAAGGGAAATCCTTTACCTTTGTCGAAGTATTTTTGTGCGAAAAAACCAAAACAAAGGAGGATTTCCCGTGGCTATTATATCACAACAAAGGCTTTTTGGGTGGGAGGAAATCGAAGGTTTAGGGGATTTGGATCGGTTGCGCCTCGTCCTAGAACACGTGCCGGATGAGAAGCTGATGCTTAAGTTGGAGTTTGAACGCGGCCGGGGCCGTGACGACTACCCTGTTCGGGCGGTGTGGAACTCAATTTTAGCGGGAATAGTATTCCAACATCCTTCTGTAGCCACTTTAAGAAGAGAGTTGAACCGTAATGGGCAGTTGAGAGCCATGTGCGGCTTTAAAGGTGATACCGGGCCGCCTCAGTGGGTATACACCCGGTTTTTGAAGAAACTCTTTAACAACAAGGACTTAATCGATGAGATTTTTGATACATTGGTGGAACAATGCTACCAGCTTTTGCCCGGCTTTGGCCGTAACTTGGCCATGGACGGTAAGGCTATTGACAGTCATGCCCGG
>JAKOVL010000057.1 GCA_029782095.1 Bacillota bacterium
CCGCCCTGCCCGGAGAGGACGCACCGCCATGTCCCGTAAAAATAGGCCGCGCCTGGCGCGCGGCCTTTAATCTATTTTTCTTGTCTTCCGAACATGCCTTCAGCTGCGGGTTTAATAGTAGCCGAATTCCTCGCACGCCTTTTGCATCAGATAGATGTGATACGGGGGGGTGGCGGCGGGGATTTCACAACCGCCCATGAACGAATGCTTCCGCCAGGCTCCGGTAGAGGGCTTCAGTGCGGGCCGGATCTTTATAATTGATAATGGTATAGCTGCCGGTCGTAAAAATGTGGATAAAAGGCCCCTCCCTTGATTCAAGGTAAAGCCTGCCCCGGCCCAACCCCTCCAGGGTAAAGTGGCCCTTTTGGATCTCACCGTAGCCAAGGCCGTTATTTCTTCTAAGAATTTTCGGCATTTCATTTTCCAGGCTCACTCCGGTAATCTCTTCCGCAGGGATGATGGTGCCGTAGATGCCGCTAATGACAATGCCTTCAGGGTTCACCTCGATCCGGGAGCTGATCTGTCCATATACCAGAAGGGCGCCAACGCCGCACAAGGTAAGCAGGGTTATGACTATTGCTATGGTTAAGGCCGCCTGTTCCGGCTTGCTTCGCTTGTTTCGATTAAATCTTTGGGCCCTCAGCACCATGAAAAATATCCCGCCGGTATAGATCAGGATCACGGCGGGGAAAAGATGAGCATACCAGAGAGAGCTGACCACTGCCCCTGCCAGAAAGAAAGCCCCCAGGATAAAAACGCAGTTTCCCATAAAGTTGGCCAGTGCGGCAATATCCACGTTTTTTTGTTTATCTTTGGGCATGGTATTGTAACCGGCTATGAGCCAGTACTGTTTGCCGTATTTAACTGCCGCGCCGATGGCAATCATCGTCACAAAAACTATTATGCCTGTAAGAATCACCTGGATCACCGCTTTCATGGTCTCTGTCTGCAGCTACCGGCTGCCGTTTCCCTCCACCGGCTCTTCCCACCGGGGAGGGCCGGCAGTTCCCCCTCCCCTGGCGGGAGAGGGTTAGGGAGAGGGGAAAGGAAGTCTTGTAACCTGGCTTTGGCCGAAAAAGCTACGCCCCCCCACCCTGCCTTCCCCCACCAGGGGGGAGGGAATTTAAAGTCCCGGCCTGCTTCCTTCAGCTACTGCCCGCTAAGCACCGTCTTCACATCCAGCACCGGGGTGCCATCAATTAAATCGAGGCCGCGCACGACCAGGACATTGCCTTTCCGCTCCACCAGGTCCACCATGGTATGCGAGATGGCATTGGGGCGAAAGGGCGAGCGGCAGGCAAAAATACCATATACCTCGCCGCCGCGGCCGCTGCGCTCTTCTTTCAGGGCATAGCCCCGGGCCTGATGCAGGTAGCCGATAATAATGATTTTTTCTTCTTCTTCAATGCGGTAGAGGCCCTCCTCCATCTCCGGCGCAATGACAACCCTGGAAAGACGCTGTTTATACCGGCGGCTAACCTCTTCCGGAGTCTTAAAATCACTGGCCACGTAGCCGATTGG
>JAKOVL010000090.1 GCA_029782095.1 Bacillota bacterium
CCCGAAAGCATGGTGGGCCTCATCTACAAATACAGCCAGATTGTCCAGTTGCTCCAGCTTCCGCAAACGGTTGTTGACTTTCCATTCACCCTCCATATCTTTAACCACCGGGAAGAGGGTCTGCTGTCCGTTGCTGTTGCTTCCCTGCTTCTTGAGGATAATCTTTTGCACGTTCGAGACAATAATGTTGTAGGCCGAACCAGGCAATACGGAAAGCTCGGTCTGGACATCGGAAAGGTAATGAAACTTTAGATTGCTGGACAGAAAAAGAGCGTATTCCTGCGGGATTACCTTGGAGTAGTCAAAATCCTGGATTTCCCGTAGGGAATCAATGATAGTGGTGTCAGGGGCAAAGACCAGGGCGTTCTTGGCGAATCGCCCGTCCTCCGGATAATGCTCGGCCAGGATAAAATCGTAAAAGATCATGGTTGCCATGAGGATGGTTTTGCCTGTCCCCATGCCCAGGGCAAAGAGCCAGTTGGGGTAGGCAAGCCCCTGCAGTTCGCTATCCAGGGCCTCCAGGAGGGCTTTCTTTTGCTTGATTTCTTCCAGTTGCTCCGCTGTTAAAGACAAGACATCCATTGGCGTGCCTTCCGGAAATAAGAGCCGCCGGTAAAGTTCTTTGATGGTAGGGTTACCTTGGATTTCTTTAAGGTACACGTAAAGCTCAAAAGCGTCCACCTGCGGTGGGCGCAAAAAGCCAACCTCCCGGATATGGCGCAAGATGTTTTGGGTCTCGGGGAATACCTTTTTAAAAAAGTCACCCTCGTAAAATCGCTCGTTCTCTTCCTGCCGCAAGCGTTTCCCAGCAAATTCATCATTAGTATAGCCTCTACACCGCTCAAAATCCTGCCACAGTTTGTCTAGAAAAGAAATTGCGCTCATCATACCACCTCAACCTTCGCTTGCCGGGTAAGCAGCATAAAATCTTGCTTAGTGACACGTCCCGTGCCTTGCACAAACCAGGCCCAGCGTTTTGAAGGGTCACGCCCCTGAAAAGCATCCAGTTTCGCCCTTAGCTCGGCGCTTAAAACAACGGGATTTTCGGTATAGATGCTGACGGAATCCACCTCGAAAACGTAAGAATACTTTTCGGGATGCTTTACCAACGGGTGATGTTTTTGCACGGGGGGTGATTTTACCCTGGCGTGGGCTACTACACCCGTCGCGGTGGCATAAAAACAAATCCAGTCGCCCGGCTTAACTTTTCGTCCCAGGGAATTTTTGCTGACGGCGTAAATCCCTGCACCAAGGAGTTTTTTTATATGTTCTTCTGCGGTTTGAGTGTCATCGGACGCTACCGGAGCGAGGTAATACTGAACGTCAACATCTTCGGGCTCCGATGGAGGTTCATTAGGAGTTTCTTCCTGCGGCTGTTGTATGTCTTGGCCGGCAGTGCGGATTTCTTTCGCTACCAGGCCGGCCATCAGTTCAATCAGTGAATCCACTTTAGGCCCCGTTGGCCGGAGGACAGTTAAAACTGCCTCGTGTTCCATTTCGTAATCGGCTAAGAGTTCAGCCAAGGTAAGCAGTTTATCAACGGTAATAACCCGCAACTGGTGGGTACGCTTTTCAGCAATGATGGAGTTTTCCAGTTGCTTCAGTTCAGCATCACTGCGCCCAACTACATAAAGGCCCAAAGCGTGGTCCCAGTCGGGTATCTTTTGTTCGGATATAAGCCGGTCTATGTAACCGAGGAGAGTAGCCGTTTTTATGGCATAAACATCGGTTGTTTTCACCTCTACGACGATATAAAGGCCGGAAGGGGACTTCCATACGCCGTCAAACCCGATTTCCCCTTGGACGCCCTTATATCTGCCAAAGGTTACGTCAAAGCCCAAAAGACCGCCCAAGTGGTTCACCAAGTCTTGTAAAGCCCGGTTGTACTGCTCACCGGAATTACGCAGGCACTCTTCCACGTAATCGCGCACAGCGCCAACGCTGGTCAAATTTTGGGCCAAAAAACGGCGGAATCGTTCCCTTGGCGTTTTCTCGCCTGGAGCGTCATCAAGGTCACCAACCAGTTCTAACACCTGTTCCAGTGGCATCATCTTGCTCCCACCTCCAAGACCTCAAAATACTCCTCCGACAGCACATCCACAATCTTAACGGCAATTTTCTGCCCGGGTCCGGTGAGGGGGAGTTCGTAGACTCCAGATGCCATATCCTTCTTGCCGGGAATATCTTGAACAGCGGGCTTAAGCACTTCACCATCATAGTTTGGGTCAATGAGGACTGCTTCTACCAATTGCCGCCAGTCGTCGATTTCTTCGGGGTCATCCTCCAATTGCAGTTTTTGCAGGAGCATGGGGGAGTAGAACTGTCGTATCTCTACCACTGCTTTGCCGCCATCCAGCTTTAAAGCGATGTCCGCTTCAGGGGGGCGTTTGAAGATAATATCTTTGCGGTCGGTAAGGATGTCGCGTATTTCAAAGGGGATGTTGACCACGTTTAAGCGTTTGGCATAATCCAACACGTCGTACTCGTGGCCGCTGCATAGAATGAGCACGCCGCGCCTGTAGGTCGCTTCTATTTCCTTTTCGCCTTTGGAGAGTATCTCATCAAATACTGCCTGCACATCCTCTTTGGAACAGACCCGGTTTAGTTCTACCACCTTGACCCATTTGCCGTCCAGAATACCATCAAAGAAAGATCGTTTTACCGGTTCTACCCCGTAAAGTTTCATTACTATCTCTTTGGCCTCCAAGTCATTCTTGAAAATGTCGTAGTGGTTGACGTTATAAACGGCAAAGGCGGGGTAAAACTTTTTCCCTTCGTCCAGGAGGGTTTGTTGCCGCGTCTCTTCCTGCTGTTCTTTGATGATTTGTGAGACCCTTCGTGCCGTGGTATGAACAGCCCCTAAATTGATGTCGCTGCCAATCCAACGGCGGCCTAGCTTCTGCGCTACTGCCATGGTAGTACCGGACCCGCAGAAAAAGTCGGCCACAAGGTCGCCAGGGTTGGAAGCTACATTTAAAATTTCCTCAAGCAACGTCTCATTTTTTTCGGTTGGATACCCTGTAGTAAAAGCGGAAGCAGTAATATCATCCCACAGGTTATCCCTGCTGATATATTCAGTAGCTGGTATGCGATATTCAGGTTTTCCAGTATTTGGATTAGATCGTAAGTCTCCTGCTTCAATCATTTTCTGTGCTTCCTTAGGGCCTCTTAACCAGCACCTGCCTGGCGGAGGCAATTGACCGAACAATTCGTAGGTCAAGTTGGGTCGAATATTGGGGGCATCGAACCCGTGCCAACGCTCTTCCTTTGGAGCATACTTCAAAGAAGGTCTTAATCTTGGGTTTTCGGATTTAGAATAGAGCAAAATATAATCACAGCCCTCGTTAAATGAGAATACCCCAGATTGTTCAATATAACTTTTCTTAATACGCTTCACGATTATCTGATTCCGGTAGTTGCTATTACCAAATATTTCATCGAGGATAATTTTTATATAGTGTACTCGTTCATCGTTCAAATGAATAAAGATAAACCCTTCCTCCGATAGCAACTCCCGCATTAATTGCAACCTTTCATACATAAATTGAAGGTAAAGGTCATTAGCCCAAATATCCGTGTATTGCTTCTCCTCAATTACGGAAGTGTCACCCTCTAACTGCTTGCCTCTTAACCTAATGCGCTTCCGGTAATCCGCTTTAGAATCAAAGGGAGGGTCTATGTAGATGAGTTTAATCTTCCCTCTGAACTCTTTCATTAAATGGCTCATCACCTGTAGATTATCGCCCCAGTAGAGGCGGTTAACCCAGCCGTCTTCGGCCGGCTCACCATATTGCTCCTTAAGTTGAGCTTCATAATATTTCACAGCCCGCAAAGGCCGTTTCCCTAGCCAATGGAGCATGGGGCGGCCAGGGGCTTCCTCAATGTCGAACATCGTTAACTGCTTTTCATCATGCGTCAAAAATATCCCTCCCATCCGATACAATAGGCAGTATGGAAACATACTCTCGTATCTAGGCGTCCAGTTCCTCAATTGTCCAGTAACGATAGAAGCGGTTTTTGTATCGCAGTTCCCACCACCTGCGGAAAAGCGGCTCAAGTTCATCGAACATCGGCCAGCGGCTCCACTTCATTTTATCCCTCGGTTCTTCCAGCGTCCAGACATGTAAATAAGTTAATACAAAAAATTCTTGAAGTAGATTTATTTTTCCTTCTCAAATTCGACAGTGAAGGTAACCATGGGCGATCAGCACTTCTTAGCCCGCACCGCAGGCCTATAAAATTTCAACGCCCTCGGGTTCCAGTCTCCAAACCTGGTTCAGGTAATACCACCGTACCGGGCATCTATAATGACAAAGGGATAAGTTTTCTCATTGCCCAAATATATTAGTTTTCAATAAAAAGTCAACAACAACATAAAAAAGATAAACATTTTTGCGACTTTTTGAACAAAATAATATATGTAGCATTTGTAAATCGTCCAAGACCACCGAGTATAGAAAAATTGCTGCCTGCTGCTTTAAGCATGCGGCATAGAGCTGTCTCCAGAACTAGGGCTGGAAGCAAACCATTATATGCCCCTGTACTAGCGGGTCCTTATCGCGTCCTTATCATAAGGACACGCTTTAAAAATAATGAACTCATTGAACAATGTAGCTTAAAAAATCCTTATATAATGGGCCTCTTTGACATATAAAATTTATAAAACGTACAAAGCTTTTCTTACAAGCAGGGGGTCGGGGGTTCAAATCCCTCTTCGCCCACCATGTGACATTGGGGACGGGGCAATTTTGTCACATTCTCCCGGCAGGAACTGAACATGATCCGGACAACTGAAAAAAACAGGCAAACGGCTCCGCTTTACGAGACATAGATTTTTCGGACGGCCAATACTTATGGCTGAAGCTAGTTCTCACAACAACCAGCCCCGGCGTTACCCCGCGGCTCCATGAAAACCCTACAAACAAAGGATTTGTGGGGTTTTTTATTTTGCATAAAAGTTGTTAGCATCAAAATGCTGTGTTCAGCATCAAAATATGGTGAGGCCCAAAATACAAAATCATGTGTCGATTAACAGGTATCTGCATGAATTTAAAGAATATTACTGTAACTGTTGTTTGGCGGCATTCCGGCGCATGATTTAAAAGCATTTCCGGCGGGCTGCTGATGGCGTGAATGAGCATACAAAATACGGGGCTGTGCAGTGGGGAAGTATTCTTTATGCAAGGAGGTTTAACCGCCATATGAATGTAGACGAGATCAAGAAGATTTGCGTGGTCGGGGCCGGCAATATGGGCCGCCAGATTGCCCTGGCCTGCGCCTTGGCCGGGTATGACACCGCATGCTCTGATCACAGTGATGAGCAGCTGCTCCGGGCCGAAGAATTCAAGGAAAAATACCTGGGCGAAAGGGTGGCCAGGGGGAAGCTGTCCGCGGCTGAGGCCGCTGCCGCCGGGAAGAGGCTAACCTTTGGCGCTTCCCTTGAAGAGGCGGCGGACGGGGCCGACTTTGTCATTGAAGCGGCGGTGGAGAAGCTCGCGGTGAAGCGCTCCCTGTTTGCACAGCTGGATCAAATCTGCCCGCCCCATGCCATTCTCGCCACCAACAGCTCTTATATCGTCAGCTCTCGCATCGCCGACGCCACCGGCCGGCCCGAAAAGGTTTGCAATATGCATTTTTTTAATCCGGCCCTGGTGATGAAGTGCGTGGAAGTGGTGCAAGGGCCCCATACCGCCGCTGAAACGGCCCAGGCAGCCATGGCGCTGGCGCGCCGGCTGAATAAAATCCCGGTACTGCTGCGCAAGGAGATCTACGGGTTCCTGGTCAATCGCATCTTCCGCCGCATCCAGGATGAAGCGCTTTTTTTGCTGGATACCGGGGTGGCCTCGGCGGAAGACATCGACAAGGCCGTGGTCAACGCCCTGGGACATCCCATGGGGCCGTTTCAGTTGATGGATTTAACCGGCATCGATCTCAACTACCACTCCCGGATGGAGCTTTATGCTGAAACAATGGATCCCGCCCACAGGCCGTCGCCGGAGGTGGTGGCCAGGTATGTGCGCAAGGAATGGGGCCGCAAAAGCGGCAAGGGCTTCTACGAGTACGATGGCACGTAGGGGCGCGCGGTGAAAAAACAAGCCCGGGCTGCTTCCGCCTGCCACGGCGGCAGGAGCAGGACGGTTTTGCGATTTACATCATTAAAGGGAGGTGCGGCCAGTGGATTTCAGCATCCCGGAAGAACTGGAGACGATTCGCCGCTCAGTAAGGGAGTTCGTGGAAAAAGAGCTCTTCCCGCGGGAAGAGCTCATCGAGGAAGAAGATCGCATTCCGGAAGAGTTGATTGAAGGGGCGCGGCAGCTGGGCCTCTTCGGGATCAGCATCCCCGAGCAATACGGTGGCCTGGGCCTGAATATGGTGGGCAGGTGCATAGTGGGCCAGGAGCTGGGGCGGGGCCATGCCGGCTTTTCCGGCTTTCTCGGCGCCCATACCGGCATCGGCACCTCCGGCCTGGTGATGGCCGGATCCAGGGCGATCAAGGAAAAGTACCTGCCGGCCATGGCCGAAGGGAAAAAAATCGGCGCTTTCGCCCTGACCGAGCCCGGCGCCGGCTCCGATGCCGCCGCCCTGAAAACCAGCGCTGTAAAAAAGGGAGATCGCTGGATTTTAAACGGGGTCAAGCATTTTATTACCAACGGGCCGATTGCCGACGTGGTGACCACAATGGCGGTGACGGATCCGTCACGGGGTGCCCGCGGCATTTCCGCTTTTGTGGTGGAAAAAGATTTTCCCGGTTTCAGGGTTGGCAAAATCGAGAAGAAAATGGGTCTGCGCGGCTCCTACACCTCGGAGATAATTTTTGAGGATTGTGAAGTGCCGGAAGAGAACCTGCTGGGCAAAGAAAATGAAGGGTTTATCACCGCTTTGAAAATACTGGCCTCCGGCCGGGCCGGCCTGGGGGCGCGCTGCGTGGGGGCCTGCCAGAGATTGATCGAGCTGTCGCTGCACTACGCCAAGGAGCGAGCCCAGTTCGGCAAGCCGATCATTGCCAACCAGGCCATCCAGTGGATGCTGGCCGATATGGTTACGGAAACAGAGGCGGCGCGGGCGCTGACCCTGCAGACGGCCTGGAAGGTGGACCAGGGCGCGGATATTATCAGGGACGCGGCCATGACCAAGCTCTTCGCCACGGAGGTGCTGGGGCGCGTGGCCGACCGGGCGGTGCAAATTCACGGCGGCATGGGCTACATGAAAGAGTTGCCCATCGAGCGCATCTACCGCGACGCCCGCATCACCCGCATTTATGAAGGCACTTCTGAGGTGCAGCGCATGGTTATCGCCGGCCAGTTGATGAAAAAAGGCTACAACTAAAGGGAGGAGGTGGCGTCATGGCAGTGCTCTATCAACAAGATGGCCCCGTGGCCACCATCACCATCAACCGCCCGGAGGCGAAAAATGCCTTGAACGAACAGGTGCGCACGGCGCTCTACGAGGCCCTGTGCCGGGCCAGGGATGATGCCGCGGTGCGCGGTGTGATCATTACCGGGGGAACGGAGGTTTTTTCCGCCGGCGCCGACATCGGGGCCATGGCCGACGCCTCGGCCGTGCAGATGCTTTATCGCCAGGGTCTGCAGCGCATTGTGCACCTGATCGAATCCATGCCCAAGCCGGTTATCGCCGCCATTAGCGGCTACGCCCTGGGCGGCGGCTGCGAACTGGCGCTGGGCTGCGACGTGCGCGTCGCTTCGGATACGGCTGTCCTGGGGCAGCCGGAAATTCGCATCGGCATTATCCCCGGCGGCGGGGGGACGCAGCGGCTGGCGCGTCTGGTCGGGGCCGGGCGGGCTAAAGACCTGATTTTTTCCGGCCGCATGATTGATGCTGCGGAAGCATACCGCATCGGCCTGGTCGAGGCGGTCGTCCCCGTGGATCAGCTGTTTGCCGAGGCGGAAAAAAGGATGCACAGCTATATCCGCCATGGGGCGGTGGCCCTGGGGATGGCCAAGCTGGCTGTCAATACAGGCCTGGACGTGAGCAAGCATGCCGGGGATCTGCTGGAAAATTTAAGCTTCGCCCTGCTGTTTGCCACGGAAGACCAGAAGGAGGGGATGCGGGCTTTCTTGGAAAAGCGCAAGCCTGACTTCCAGGGCCGGTAAGCAGCTTTTTCACCGGGGATAATGACCAGCCCTGCGCCGTGCCTGCCCCCTGCCAAATCCGGGGGATTCCGCGGGGCGGGTTCTCTGCATCCCCGGGAGGGTTGAAATTTAGGAGTCCCCTATAGGATATTGCCGCCGTTGGCGGTGAATCAGGTCGGCGCAGTCCATGCCGCTCTGGCAGGCCAGTTCTGTGCCCACACCCCGTGCGCCGGCGTTATCGCCGCAGACATAGAGGCCCTTGATGGGGGTGAGATGACCGGGCCGCTTTGCCCCCACCTGATCCGGGGTCTGGGCCGTGGTGATGGCGGCGCCCGAAGACTTGCCGATCCAGTCAGCCAGATCCTGCACCGTAAAGGTATCGAGGAAAAGCACATTCTCTTTAACCCCGGGGATAAGCTCGTACAGCGCCGCCAGCATTTTCTCGATCCAGGCTTCTGGAGGGTCTTGCAGGGTAACATCGGTGGTGGGAGCGATGGCGCAGGCGGTAAGCAGCTGCCTTCCCGGCGGGGCGAGGCTGCTGTCAAAGTTGGTGGGGATGGGGCAGTAAATGGGGGTAAATTGCGGTATGCGCCCGCTTTGCAAAAGGACGAAATTGGTGAGCATGTTTTCCCGGGTGAGATTTTCCCGGGGGACCTGCCGGGGGTAGACGCCGCAAACGCAGCCGGCGCCGGTAACTTTTTTCTTTAAGCCGATCTTGGCCTGCACGGCGATGAGGCTGCCTTTGATGTCCTGGACCTGCTGTCGGTAGGGCAGCGGAAAATGTTCCTTCCCGGCCAGCCGGATCGTATCCTCCAGGGAGGTGGTGGAGACGACGATGGGGGAGCGGATAATTCCACCCGGCACGGCCACGCCGACAGCCGCGCCGTTTTCCACCAGGATTTTTTGCACCGCGGTATTGGTCAGCACCGTGGCCCCGTGAGACCTGGCTCCGTTTAAAATAGTTTGCGGCACGGCCACCGCCCCTCCTCGGGGGTAGCCGAGGTTGTAGTCTTTGATAAAACTCTGCAGGTTCCAAATGGACTCGCCGGCTGAGGCACTCCAGGGGGGCAGGACAAAGTAGAGGCCCAGCAGCAAGCCGAAGAGGGAATGGATGTAAGGATCCCTGGTATAGGAAAGAATAAATTCATCAACCGTGCGCCTGTCCCACTGTTCGATTTCCGCGGGAGTCATGGTGAGCATGCGGTAAAGCATCTGTAGGATTCGCGGAATGGCTGTGACCGGGAAGCGCGCCTGCAGGTAAACGTGGAGGAGGAAAAAGGGCAGGCGCAGCAAGCTGGCAGGCAGGCGGACGTCCACGTTGAAGCCGCGCACCCAGGCGATATCCCGCGTCCGCCGGAATTCGATGGGTGTCCCCATGCCGAGGCGGCGCGTGCAAACACCGATGGGGCCCTTATTGCCGCGGATAAACATGTGGGTGCCTATGTCAATTTTAAAACCATCTTTTTCGTAGTAGGAGCAGGAGCCGCCGATACGGGGATTCTTTTCCAGAATCAGCACTTTGAAACCGTGAGCTGCCAGGATGGCGCCGCAGGCCGAGCCGCCCACGCCGCTGCCAATGACAACGGCATCATAGGATCCGTTGGAATTGCCAGAGTATTCCATGACCAGATTATATTTAGTTCGGTCCTTGCTTGTCAATACGGCACCCTTTAACAGGAAAAGCTAAGCAAGTGAAGAAATTAATATTTAAAGATTAATCTCCAGGGTTGAAAAAGGGGTTGAAGCAGATGAACAAATATCGTCGCTACCAGGAAAAAGTGCTGGCCTATAGTCAAAAGCTTTCGGCGGAAGGGTATTTCGGCCCGGCTTCGGGAACCGGGGGCAATGTGTCCGTGCTCGTAGAGGGCGAGGAAACTATAGCCGTTACACCTTCGGGAAAAGTTTACAGCCAACTGACCCCTGAGGATATCTGTGTGGTCCGCTTTGACGGCTCTACGGTTTTAGGAGAGCATGCTCCCTCCATTGAGACAAGGATGCACCTGGCCGTTTACCGCAACCGTCCCGACGTCAATGCGGTCATCCACTCCCACCAGCCCTATGCCAGTGTTTTTGCCTTAATCAACCGTCCCATCCCGGCGCTGTTTGACGAGGTGGTGCTGAAAATCGGGCCGGTGGTAGAGGTCATACCCTATGCCATTTCGGGCAGCTCCGAGCTGGAAGAAAACGTGGCTTCCCGGCTGGAAAACCGCTGCAATTGCTACATTATCCAGAACCATGGCGCCATCGCCCTGGGCACCTCCCTGGAGGCAGCCTTCAACCACGCGGCGCTGCTGGAGAAAGTAGCCCAGGCCTACTACCGCGCCCTGACCACGGGGCAGGAGATCACCACGCTGCCAGAACCAGCCGTATACATTATGTCAGAAATGCTGAAAAGCGAGCAGCAAAAAGAGATTGAACGCAAAGCAGGGCGGCAGTAGGCCGGGGACGGGACGGGGGAACGGAGTGGTTGGCCTTCTTGAGAGGCCTGGTTGGGTGAGCCGGCAACTCCGTCCCTCCGGCAACATGCCTCCGGCAAGATGAATGGGGGGATTGCCTTGGGTGCTTTTACTGAATTGCAGACAGCCCTTGCGGCCAACAAAACAGCGCTTCTCCTGACCGTGCTGGAGGCGGAGGGCGGGCTGGCCCGAAGCGGGGACAGGCTGGTGGCGGTTGAGGGGCAGCTGGCGTGGAGCAGCCTTGAGCCCCATGCAGCGGAGCAGCTGCTGACTGCAGCCCTTGCGGAGGCTGCCGCCGTCACAAGCGGCCCGCAGGCGGTGCAGCTGCAAAGCGGTGAAAAGCTGCTCTGTTTTCTACAGCTGTTTAATCCGCCGCCGCGGTTGATCATCCTGGGCGGTGGCCATATCGGCGCCGCCTTATCACGCATGGCCGCCCTTTTAGACTATGAAATCGTGGTCGTTGACGACCGCCCTTCCTTTGCCTCGCGCGACAGGCACCCCGACGCGCACCGCCTCATCTGCAACGATTTTGTCAAGGCCCTGGCAGAGCTAAGGCCCACTTCGTCCGACTACATTGTTATCGTTACCCGAGGGCATCGCCACGACCGTATCTGCCTGGAGCAGGCCCTGGGGCGTCCGGCCGCCTATATCGGCATGATCGGCAGCCGCAAGCGGGTGCGCGAGATGCTGGAGGATCTGGCCCGGAGCGGCTTTGACCGGGAAAAGCTGGCCGCGGTGCATACGCCCATCGGCCTGGATATCGGCGCTGTCACTGAAGGGGAGATTGCCCTGAGCATTCTCGCTGAGATAACGGCGGTGCGGCGCAGCGGCAGCGGCCAGGAGCCGATCCAGGAAGAGGTGCTGGCAGAGCTGGCAGCGCTGGAGCGGCAGGGCGGCCGGGCCGTGCTGGCCACGATTGTGAGCACACTGGGTTCCACCCCCCGCAGTGTGGGCACGCGGATGCTGGTCTACCCGGACGGGCGTATCAGCGGCACTGTGGGCGGCGGCTGCGGTGAAGCGGCGGTGCGGCAGGAAGCGCTGCTGGTCTTGGAGGCCGCGCAGCCGCGCCTTTTCAACCTTAACCTGACCGCAGACGCAGCCGCGGAAGAGGGCATGGCCTGCGGCGGGCGGATGAAAGTTTTTTTGGAGCCGCTTGATTTTTCTTGAACCGCACTGGCGAACAACCACCGCAAGGGGCTGTCCTCGTTGATTCTTTGGACAGCCCCTTCTCTTATTTAGCATTGACAAAAAGACGAACCACTTGTATTGCTGTATTAAGGTCTTAATACAGCAATACAAAGGGAGGTGGATCAATGCCCTGGGAGTTAAGATCAGATCGCCCCATTTATACCCAGCTTATTGAAAAGATTGAGCAGAAAATTTATTCCGGTTGCTCGTGCGGACGGCCTACCTGGAGAGGATCCTGCGCGACGCCGCTTTAATCGCCTCGATCAAGCATGAACGGGCCCTTATCGAGGAGAAGAAAAAGGCCATTGACGAGCAGTACGGCCGGCTCCTTGCCCTGATGGAGCAGGAGAAGGCGGAGTATAGCACCCTGCTGGCCCAGCGGCAGGAGAAGGAGAAGCTTCTGAAGGAAGCCGTGGAAAAAAAGGCGGGCTACAAGCCCGTTTACGGCGTGGTCATCGACAACCACTCTAATGCCCGGCCGCAGTCCGGGCTTGCCTCGGCCAGCGTGGTTTACGAGTTCGAGGTGGAAGGAAGAATTACCCGCTACCTGGCGCTCTTTTCCGTCTTTCCCACCAAGGTTGGCCCCATTCGCAGCGCCCGGACCCACAGCATCCAGCTGGCCCTGGAAAATGACGTTCACTACATCTATGCCGGCGGATCTGCGGACGTAGTTGCGACCATTAGAAATACTCCGGGCCTGCGGCATACCAATGCCGACAACCCCAGCCTTCCCGGGCATATCCGGACTACTGACCGGAAGCCGCCGCACAATCTTTACATCAACCTGGCCCAGCTGGGCAAGGAGCCCCCCTCCAGGGTTGTTGAGGTCAGGCCCGCCTTTCTGGATCGAGAAGGAGAACCCTGCTCCGCCGTCTACCTGGAATACAACACCTTTGCTAAAATAAAATATCAATACCGTCCGGCTACGCGAGATTACCTCCGCTACCTCAATGGGGAGGTGCACCGGGACGCCTCCGGGAGAGAGATTAGCGCCCGAAACATTATTATCCAGCATGTGCCTCACTACATCGATTTCAAGAAGAGGCCCACGCCCAACCTCATCGAATCGGGGCCCATTGACTTCTACTCCATGGGACAGCATTTCCGCGGCACCTGGCGGAAAAGACAGCCCTTCGTCAAAGACCCGCTTCTACTACGAGGACGGCACGGAGATCGAGATGGTCTACGGGCGCACCTGGATCCAGATTGTGCGGCCCCGCTGAGAGCCGATTTCTTCCCATCGACCAGGGCCGGTGAATCCGGCCCCGCCCTTCCCAGGGGAGCCGTCTCATTATTGAGAAATCAAGGGCCCGTGTGTTAATTATGAGACATGCTCCCGCCTTAAGGGGGGGGCCGCCCTGCGAAAGAAAGGCGTCTCATGTTTGAGACATAACTGTATTCATGGTTGCGCAGCGCCGAGCTGCGCCCTTTTAAATCTGCTTAGGTATGGGGAAAATCCCTTGCTCCGGCGTGCCGGATCATCTCCCTTTTTCTCTTCAGTAATTGGCATGTTATTTGCATGAAAAATTAATTAAATCATGAAACTAGCGGCCTCCCCAGGGGAAGCATTCTGGGATCAGAGAGAAGATGTTGGAGCGGGAGGTGCTGCCATTTTGATTCCGGGAAAGGCCCTGAAAAAGTCCGCCCGCCCGGCGGAAAAAAAGAGGTTTTACCGGAAGCGGGTTAATTTCTTTCCCCTGCTTAACAAGATTAAGCTCTGGCCCTCCCGCAGGGGGTTGCTGCACGGCATTCAATCCATTGAGATCCGGGGGCAGACCGCCACCATCGTCACGCACTGCGGGAAATCCTTTACCGTTGCCGAATCGAGGAACAGCCGGGCGGCGCGCTGGCTGCGCAATAAATGGTTTGCCGAGGCCTGCCCGCAGTGCAATATTCCCCGGTGGAAGCTGGAGAAGTATGCGGCCACCTATTTCCGGAAGCGCTGGGGCTCCCAGTTAAAGGCGCCGGATTAATGAAATGGTCTTGATCTTGCGGCCTGCGCCCTTTCCGGCGCCGCTTGCACGGGGGGTGGATCGGAAGGATCACGCGGACTCTAAACCCGCGCAGCCGGGTGAAACTCCCGGACTCCCCGCCAATTATCCCCGCGGGGGTGTTCCCTTGCCCGTTACCTGGACGGAGACTCAATACCAGAGGCTAATCGAACTCAATGCCGGCGACGAGATCTGCGGGCGCTCCTTCCCCGCCCGCGCGGAGCGGGACCGGGCCTTTTTGCGCCTGGAGAAGGAGCTGCGGGCCGCCGCCAGGGAACGCCTGGAGAGGCTGAGAAAGGATTACCGCCGCCCCCTGCTCTGCCGGATGATCAGCAGGCTCACCGAGGCGCTTACCGGCAGCGGCTTCGTGGAGGTGAGCACCCCGCTGCTGCTGTCCAGGGGTCTCCTGGAGAAGATGTCCATCACCGAGGACCATCCCCTGTATAAGCAGATCTACTGGGTGGATGGCGGCAAGTGCCTCCGCCCCATGCTGGCCCCGAACCTCTACTATCTCCTGGCCGACCTGCTGCGCATCTGGGAGCACCCGGTGCGCATTTTTGAGATCGGCAGCTGCTTCCGCAAGGAGTCGCAGGGCGCCCACCATTTAAGCGAATTCACCATGCTAAACTTGGTGGAGATGGGGCTGCCGCTGGAGCAGCGCCGGGCAAGGCTGGCTCGGTATGCCGCCCTGGTCATGGAGGCGGCCGGCCTGGAGGATTACCGGCTCGTAGCTAAAGGCTCCGAAGTTTACGGCGAAACCATCGATATCGTGGCCGGAGGGGTGGAGCTGGGCTCGGCGGCGCTCGGTCCCCATCCGCTGGACGAAAACTGGGGCATAACCGTCCCCTGGGTGGGGATAGGCTTCGGCCTGGAAAGAATGATCCAGGTGGCGCAGAAAAGCGGCAGCATCAGCAGCTTTGCCCGGAGCCTGAGCTACCTGGACGGGGTCCGCCTGAATATTTAACGGCGAGAATAAGCCGGGGGTGAACTTTTGACCAGGCTCACGTCTCAAGACGTAATCCCCGTTGCCCGCAACCTGGAATTGCATGAGCGGCAGCTGCGCGAGCAGACCGGCTTGAGCATGTGGCAGCTGGCCTGCCGCGCCATTATGCTGCCGGATCCGGAGGCGCTGCCGCGCTCATCCTTGAACACGGCGGTAGTTCCCGTTACCGCCGGCCAGGGAGTAATTGAAGGTTTCGCCGGGGCCGTGGCCGCCATCGCCCGGCACCTCGGTTTTCCCGTACTTGTCACCGCCAGCGGCGACGTGGCCGGCTTTGCCGAAGCCCTGGAGAAGGGGGCGGCGCTGCTCCTGATGGCCGACGATGACCGCTTTATTGCCTGCAACATCCGGCGGGCCTTGGTTGTAGACAATGCCGCGGCCACCGGGGCCGTTTTTGCCGCCGCCCTGGAGCAGATGGCCGGCGGGCTGCAGGGGGAGGAGGCCCTGGTCATCGGCTGCGGCAAGGTGGGGGAGGGCGCCGCCCGGCGCTTAATCCAGGCCCGCTCCGGGGTCGTCCTCTGCGACATTGATCCCCGCCGCAGCGAAGGGCTCAAGCGCCGCCTGGAGGCGGATTTCCCCGGAAATCCCGTAGCCGTTGAGAGAGACCTGGCCCGGGCGCTGGCGCGCTGCCGCCTCATCGTCGACGCCTGCCCCGCCCCGGCCATTATTGACCGGCAGCACGTGGGCGGGCGGACCATTGTCGTCTCTCCCGGGGTGCCGCCCGGCTTGACCCCGGCTGCCAGGGAGGCGCTTGGCGAACGCTTTTTGCACGATTCCCTTGAGCTGGGCGTCGCTGCCATGCTGGCGGCAGCAGCGGCAGGATTATCTTTTCCCGCGCTGCCGCCCGGCGAAAGTTAAGTAATCAGGGCCTTTTGGCAGAAAGGAGCATGAGGTTGTGAACCAGGAAGTTTTGCTGCAGGAAGCGGCAGCGGCAATTGTGCAGCGCAACGCCGAGGGGGCGCTGGCGGTGGCCCGCAAGGCCCTGGAGCTGGGCGCGGATCCCCTGGCGGTGATGGAGCAGGGTTTTACCCGGGGCCTCATCCAGGTGGGCGACCTCTTTGAGCGCGGCGAGCTCTTTTTGCCGGAGCTGATCCAGTGCGCCGAGATCATGAAATCCGTCTCCGGAATCCTGAACGAGGCCATCTCCGTGGAGCGGCGGGAGATCGCCGGCCGGGTGGTCATCGCCACCGTGGAAGGCGACATCCACGACATCGGCAAGGGCATCGTCGTCTCCTTAATGCGCGCCCGCGGCCTGGAGGTGCACGACCTGGGGCGGGACGTGCCCGCGGAGACGATCATCCGGAAGGCGGTGGAGCTTGATGCGGACGTCATCGGCACCAGCGCCCTGCTCACCACCACCATGGCCGGGCAGAAGGAGCTGGAGGAGACCCTGCGCAGGGAAGGCCTCCGCGAGCGCTTTATCACCATCGTGGGGGGAGCCCCGGTCACCGAGCGGTGGGCCCGGCGCATCGGCGCCGACGCCTATGCCGAAGACGCCAACGACGGGGTGAAGAAGATTTTCCAGCTGCTGGCGGAAAGAAGGCGCTAAAGCGGGATGAGCGGAATTAATTATGCCGGAGCCCGTCCCAGGCTGGAGCAGTGCCTGGAGAAGGCGCTTGCGGAGAGGCCGCTGGCCGACGAGGAGATCCTCTTTTTGCTCGGCCTGGAGGAGCAGGAGGAGCTGGCGCAGCTTTTCAAGGCGGCCCGCGTCCTGCGCGAAAGGCATTTCGGCCGGAAGATCTTCCTCTACGGCTTTCTCCTCTTCTCCACCTGGTGCCGCAACCGCTGCCGCTTCTGCTGCTACCGGGCGCCCAACAGCCTGGTCCGCCGCTACCGCAAAACGCGGGAGGAGCTTGGCGAGGCGGCGGTGAGGCTGGCCCTATCGGGAGTTCACCTCCTCGATTTGACCATGGGGGAGGATCCCCTCTACTACCGGGAGGGGGGAGAGGAGCGGCTCATCGACCTGATGCGCTTTATCAAGCGCAAGATCGGCCTGCCCCTGATGATCTCCCCGGGGACCCTCTCCGAGGCGGCGCTGGCCGCCCTGGCCCGTGAGGGGGTGCAGTGGTTTGCCTGCTACCAGGAGACCCACAACCGCGCCCTTTTCAACCGGCTCCGCCTGGGCCAGGACTACGACTACCGCATGGAGATGAAGCGCGCCGCGCGCAGGCTCGGCTTACTCGTTGAGGAGGGCATTCTTGCCGGCGTGGGCGAGACTTCAGCCGACATCGTGGCCTCCTTCAGGGCCATGGCCGAGCTGGGGGCGCAGCAGGTCCGGGTGATGAGCTTTATCCCGCAGGCGGGGACGCCGCTGCAGGATCATCCCACCCCGCCGCGCCTCCGCGAGCTGAAGATAATCGCCCTGCTGCGCCTTCTTTTCCCTGACCGGCTCATTCCCGCCTCGCTGGACGTGGACGGAATTGAAGGCCTGAAAACGCGAATGGAGGCAGGTGCCAACGTGGTCACCTCCATCATTCCGCCCCACTCGGGGCTGCAGGGGGTCTCCAACAGCACCCTGCAGGTGGACGAGGGCTTCCGCACGGCGGAAAAAGTATCGGTAGAGCTGGCCAAAATGGGCCTGGCCGCGGCTACGGCCGGGGAATATGCCCGCTGGCTGCGGCAGGCTCAAAGGAAGATCGCTTGATGGCAGGAGAGAGGGAAGAAGCCATGCGGGTGGCGATAGTGGGAGGCCGCTTGCAGGGGGT
>JAKOVL010000116.1 GCA_029782095.1 Bacillota bacterium
GCGATAATCGGCTTCCCGATCCAGCAGCCCCGTCTGCTCCGGCGACATGTAGGCCGGGTCGTTATCAGCCGGCGGCGGATTCGGCGCGGCGCCTTCACCGCAAACCGGCGCGGCGGCGCAAAAACCGGTATAGAATACTTCATGCGTTAGGGGATCGATAAATATGTTTGCCGGGTTTACATTTTTATGAGCTATATTATGGCGGTGCAGGGCGCCGGTGGCAGCTGCCAGGCGCCGGGCGATTGACAGGAATTGTTCAATGCTCAGGCTGCGGCCGCACATATACTGCTTCAGGAGAAGCCCCCCGCGGTCTTCCATGACCAGAACGGGGGTATCACCGCAATATTCCAGCTTTAAGGGCCGGCAAATAGCGGGCAAGTATAAATTGCCGGCAACAGCCAGCTCGTAAGACAGCGAGCAGCCGCCATCCCCTTATCGCCGTATTGATCTATCTTCAGCAAAACTTTTTTACCATCCGAAAGAGAAAGGGCTCGGCATAACTTTACTTTTTGACCTGTAAAAACCGTTTCTAGCAAATCATAGCCCGGTATGCAGATCATCTTATGGCTCCTGATTCAGCAAAATAGTGGGACAAAGTCTATATTGAATAGGTCTGCTTCCTATAATATAAGTTCTGCGACATCTCCATAATTCCTCTATCCTGCACTACAGAGCGGCAGGAGAGACGGTTTCCACTCCGGCAAGCCCTTCACTGAAGCTCCTCCCATGATGAACAGTTTCTCCATCTGAAGCCGGTTGCCGTCTCAGCCATTAAGATTCATTTATTTATAATTAAATATAATTCCGGCAGGAAAAAGATCTCTTTATGACGAAATATTGTAGCACGAATTATAATATTAGTAATACTGGCGGAGTAGATGGGGACATATTATGGCCATGAAGATGATTGAAGGAAAGAATATCTCCCATTCCTACGAATTTGAGGGCAGTGTGAACCTTTCTCTGGAAGGGGTCAGCATCACGGTGCAAAAAGGCGAGCTGGTGGCCATACTGGGCCATAACGGCAGCGGCAAATCCACCCTGGCCAAGCATTTTAACGCGCTGCTCCCCTTGCAGCAGGGAACCCTTACCGTTGCCGGGCTGGATGCAAACGAGAGCGCCAACTTCTGGGAAATTCGCCGGAAATGCGGCATGGTTTTTCAAAATCCCGACAACCAGTTTGTCTCTTCCGTCGTGGAAGAGGATATTGCTTTCGGTCTTGAAAATTACGATACGCCGCAAGAGCAGATCCCCGAAAGAATAGATCGGGCGCTGCAAGTTGTCGGCATGTCCGGCTACGAGAAAAAGTCGCCCCACATGCTCTCGGGGGGGCAGAAGCAGCGCATCGCCCTGGCCGGCGTCTTTGCCGTGAACCCGGAGATCATCATCTTTGACGAGGCCACCACCATGCTCGATCCCGAGGGGCGGCGGGAGCTCATGGAGACCATCCGCCGCCTGCACAGGGATCACCGCAAAACCATTATCATGATCACTCACTACCTGGAAGAGGCCGTCATCGCCGACCGCGTCTGCCTGCTCAATGAGGGCCGGGTCATGGCCCAGGGCACGGCCCGGGAGATACTGACCGATCGGGACCTGCTTGCCGAAGCGGGGCTCCTGCCGCCCCTGCCGGTGCAGATTTACTACGATTTAAAAGAGGAAGGGATCATCCTGGAGCGCTGCCCCCTGACCGGTGAAGAACTGGTGGAGGAGCTGGCCGGAATATGCCAATAGTAGTGGAAAATGTCTCCTATACCTATGCCCCGGGAACAGCCTTTGAAACGGCCGCCCTGAGCGGTGTGAGCTTAACCGTTGAGGACGGTGAATTTATCGGCATTATGGGCCGCACCGGCTGCGGGAAAACGACCCTCATCCAGTTGATAGCCGGCCTGCTGCGGCCCAGCTCCGGAAGAATATTGCTGGACGGCAAAGATATCAATGCCAAAGGCTACCGCCGTGACGAACTGCGGGAAAAAGTGGGCCTTCTGTTCCAGTTTCCGGAGTGCCAGCTTTTTGAAACCACGGTGGAGCGAGATGTAGCCTTCGGGCTGAAGTATTTACCGCTCTCAGCGGGAGAAAAAGAAGAGCGCGTCCGCTGGGCTCTGGAAGCGGCCGGCTTTTCTTTTGAGTCTATTAGAAATCAATCCCCCCTGGGGCTCTCCGGCGGGGAGAAGCGCCGGGTGGCCATCGCCGGCGTCCTGGCGGCAAAACCGCGGATTTTAATCCTCGATGAACCGGTTGCCTCCCTTGACTCCGTCGGCCGGAGAGATTTCATGAAGCTGATCCGCCGCCTGCACCGAAATGGAACCACCATTATTATGATCTCGCACGATGCCGATATCCTGGGCGAATACGCGCAGAGAATCCTGGTTTTGGATAAGGGAAAGCTCCGCCTCGCAGCCCCGGTGAAGGAGATCTTCAAGGATATCGCGAGGATGGAAGCCTTAAACCTTGATGTGAGCCGGCCGAGGAAAATTGCCCATATGCTGCTGAAAAAAGGTATTTCATTCCCCCAGGATATAACCGGATACGGGGAACTGCTGGGAGCCATAAAAAAACTTAAGGAAGGCTGTCTTATATCATGAACCGCATTCCAATCGGGGTCTATATCCCTGGGAATTCCATACTGCACAGGCTTGACGCCCGGGCCAAGCTCCTCTGCCTTATCGCCTTGACCGCCGCCCTGATCTATGCAAATTCTCTCCCCGGCTACGGCATCATGGCGGCCTTAACCGCCATCCTTGTGGCCCTCTCGGGGCTGAAGCTGAAAGCGGCCTGCGCCCCGGTAAAGCGGGTCCTCCCCTTTTTCGCCGTCATTTTTTTGATGAACGCCCTTTTTAACGATCAGGGGCAGGCCCTCTGGTCCTGGTGGATCTTCAATCTATCCCCTGCAGGCATGGCTGCGGGGGCCAAAGTGGTGCTCAAGCTAATCCTGCTCATGATTCTCTTCAATATCCTCATGTCGACAACGGCGCCCATGAAAATTACCGCGGCTCTCGTCAGCCTGCTGCGTCCCCTGGGATATATCCGCATCCCCGTATCCGACCTGGCCTTGATGATCAGCGTGGCCCTCCAGTTCATCCCCACCTTAATGGAAGAAACAGAGATGATCCGAAAGGCGCAGACCGCCCGCGGGGCCAGGTTTGAGAGCCCCCGCCTCAAGGAGAAAGCGGAAAGCATCATGCCCCTGGTCATCCCCATTTTCATCAGCGCCTTCAAGCGGGCCGATGAACTGGCCCTGGCCATGGAGGCGAGGGGCTATCGCGGCGGCGGGCAGCAGATTAAAAAAGCGGCCGGCCCGCTCGGTAAATCCGATTTCGCAGCCATGCTTTTTGCTGCAGCAATCTGCTGGCTGCAGATCTTTGCCCTTTAACCGGCAATCAGCGGCAGGATAGGGTGGGCGAAGCAGGCCCTGCTTGCAGCTTGATGATAATAAACCAAAGGTTAACCGGGAGGTAATCTCGATGTCACAGGTAAAAAAAGCGATTATCACCGCCGTATGCATGGCCCTCTGTGTTGTCCTGCCCCTGGCCTTTCATGCCGTCCCCAACGCCGGCAGCATCTACCTGCCCATGCATATTCCCGTTCTTCTCTGCGGGCTAATCTGCGGCTGGGGCTACGGCCTGGCCTGCGGGGTTGTCGGCCCCCTGCTTTCAAACCTGCTCACGGGTATGCCCCCTGCGGCGGTCCTGCCCGCCATGCTCGTTGAGCTGGCCGTTTACGGCATTGCGGCTGGGCTCTGCATCTCCCTAATCCGCACCGGGAAGCTCTATGCCGACCTCTATATCAGCCTCATCGCGGCCATGCTCACGGGACGCATTGTCGCAGGCATAGCCCGGGCCCTTATTTTCGCGCCCGGCACCATGACCGCGGCTGCCTGGGCCACCAGCTACTTTGTAACCGGCCTGCCCGGCATCATCATTCAACTGGCCCTCTTGCCCAGCATCGTTTTCGCCCTGGAGAAAGCCAGGTTGATCCCCGCGCGCTACCCGGGGGCAAGCGGCAGTCAATAAAAGATAAGGATAATGGCTGATGATTTGAGGACTTCCTCGCCCCCCACTGCTTCGCAGTCCTGTGCATCAGCCATTATCCCCTTTTATTTAAATATAAATATTCTCTCTTGTAAAGGTGGACCATGGATAAAGAGAAAATCATCGCTTTCTTCGACCGCCTGGCCGAGGGCTGGGATGAAGAGGCCACGGATGATCCGGCCGTTATCAATGCCATCCTCGACCACGCCGCAATCCGGGAAGGCGTATCCGTACTCGACGTGGCCTGCGGGACGGGCATCCTCTTCCCTTATTACCTGGAGCGCAAAGTAGCCCGGGTAACCGGCGTGGACATCTCACCCCGGATGATTGCCCGGGCCAGGGAGAAGTTTTCCGACGCCCGCATCGAGCTGGTGAACGCCGACGTGGAAGAGGCTCTTTTCCCTCTCCCCTTTGACCGCTGCGTGGTCTACAACTCCTTCCCCCACTTCAGCAACCCGGCCCGCCTGATAGCGGCGCTGGCCAATCAACTTGTAAACGGCGGCAGGCTGACCATAGCCCACGGCGAGAGCCGCGCCAAAATCGACCGGCGCCATCAGAACCATGCCTCCGAAGTATCGCGACCGCTTCTTCCGGAAGATGAGCTGGCCGCGCTGCTTGAGCCATCCTTTGCCGTGGATGTAATCATCTCCAACGAGCAGATGTTCGTTGTTTCCGGGGCAAA
>JAKOVL010000226.1 GCA_029782095.1 Bacillota bacterium
GTGAACTTTCTGGAGTGTTTAAATCACCGTGCGCGTCAAACCACAATACAAAGAGATCACCGTCCAACTGCTTGTTTAAATATGATACTGGAGCAAGCTCAGTGCCGCAGTCTCCGCCAATTAAAAAAATCCTTTGCGGCTTTTTCTGCTCCAACATCGATACCGCCTCTTTTAGCTGGGCATAAATATGGCTGTATCCGAGTATCTCTTTTTCTTTAACCAGCCCTTCGTCCAGGCGCACGTCAATTTCGGCAAATTCAAGTCCCTTCAACAATCGATCCCGGATCAGTTTAACGCTGTAGTAAGGATTTTTATTTTTTCCGTAACCCTGCCATTGCGGAAAAAGCATCGTCAGGTACGCGGCAGCCATATTCTCTCCTCCCCAGTGATTTATTGTTTAATGTAAAAGGATTAAATCTTTACCGGAAAAGGCATCCCCCGAAGTAGACAGTTACTCCCTCTCCCCGGAATGTTTTCTATATGCGATGGAGTTGTAAGCCCATTCTAGCCACTGCAGCGCCAGCTCCAGGTCGGACTGCTCCACCGTGGCGCCGCACCAGAAGCGCAGGCCCGGCGGCGCTTCGCGGTAGGAGGCTATGTCATAGGCTGCGCCCTCATCTTCCAGGAGCTTGATTAATTGCTGGAGCCGCTCCGGGGGCAGGTCAACTGTCAGGCAGACGCTGGTATTTGAACGGATCGCCGGATCAGCGGCCAGGAAGTGAATCCAGTCATGTTCAGAGACGAAATTTTCGATCACCTTTAAATTATTCTCGCTGCGCCGGATCAAGGCCGGCAGCCCCCCGATGGACTCCGCCCAATGCAGGGCAGCCAGGTAATCCTCATTGCAGAGCAGCGAAGGGGTATTTATCGTTGATCCTTCAAAAATGCCCCTGATGAGTTTGCCATTTTTCTTCAGCCGGAAAATTTTGGGAATGGGCCAGGGCGGCCTATAGCTCTCGATGCGCTCAACAGCCCGGGGCGAGAGCACCAGCATGCCGTGGGCCGCCTCCCCGCCGAGCACTTTCTGCCAGGAGAAAGTGGCGGCATCGAGCTTCTCCCAGGGAATCTCCATGGCGAATACCGCCGAGGTGGCATCGCAGATGGTCAAACCCTGCCGCTGGGAGGGAATAAAGTCACCGTTGGGCACTTTCACCCCGCTGGTCGTGCCGTTCCAGGTAAAAACTAGATCATGTTCGAAATCAACCCGGGAGAGATCGGGTAAAAAACCGTATCCAGCCGAGAACACCCTCACCTCTTCCAGTTTCAGCTCGTTGAGGATGTCATGAGCCCACTCCTTGCCGAATGCTTCAAAATAAATCACGTCGACCGCCCTTTCACCCAGCAGGTTCCAGATGGCCATCTCTATAGCCCCGGTATCGGAAGCGGGGACAATGCCTACCAGGTATTCTTCAGGAATACCCAGCAGCTCTTTTGTCTTCCGGATTGATTCAAAAAGCCGGGACCGCCCTAAGGCGCTCCGGTGAGACCTGCCCAGGGGGGTATCCCTTAATGCTTCCAGGCTGTATCCCGGGTGCTTGGCGCAAGGGCCGGAAGAGAAACAGGGATTTTCAGGTTTTAAAGCGGGTTTTTCCATTGGCGCAGCTCCTTCCACAAATCAGACATAACCCGTTCTTTTTTGCAGGTATTTCGTTGTTAAGATAGGTTTAATTATGTAGAATTCGTCATGAAATTGAAAATGCCTGCGAACCTATTCTTAGTTTCTCTATTCCTCAGCCGCTAGATTGATCATTTATTGTTAAAGCCGTCTCCCCTGTTAATAACAGCAGGCGGTTGCCAGGCCACAAGAAAACATCCCTGTCACATTTTCAGTATTTTCTGCCTCATCCTGCACTTTTTATGGCATAATGAAAGAAATATGAGACCGGAATCAATCTGTACCTATTAAAGGGGTGACGAGGTTGAAAAAACCGCTCTTCTCGCTCTTACTCTTGTTGCTCTGCCTGGGTTTGAGCGGATGCATTGAGGTTGACTACTATATCAAGGTAAACCGCGATGCTTCCGCCGATATCGAATATAAAATCTGCTTCGACCAGATTTTTATCGGATTAATGGAAACACAGGGGGAAGACCCGCTGTCCCAGGTCCGGCTCTCGGCTGAGGAAAAGGGCTTTACGGTCTCTCACTACAGCGAAAACGATATCACCGGAATTATCGCCAAAAAGCATGCGGATACGCTGCAGGAACTGCCCGGAATAAACAGCATCTGGGCAGAGGCCGATATTCAAACTGCCACAATTGACGGGGCCGGGAGCCCCTTCAAAGTCGAACCCGGTTTCTTTTTCAACCGCTATCTCGTCGACACAACAGTTGATCTCTCAGAAATGAAGGAGCAGGCCGGCGAAGATGACTTTGGTTTGAGCAGCGCCTTTTTGAAGAAAAGCAAAATGCGCTTCCGGATCACTCTCCCCGTAAAGCCGAAATCGCACAACGCCCCATACGTAACTGACGAGGGCTATACCCTGGGCTGGGACCTGCTCCCCGGGCAGGTCAACCGGATTATGCTGGAGGCGGCAGTTCCCAACCTGCGCACTTTCGCTCTCCTGGCCGCGGCGGCACTGCTGACTGCCGCGCTGATCGCCTGGCTGACGGTAAAAAAGAAAAAGCAGGCCGCCGGTCTTTAGAAGGGGCCGTAACCAAACGATACCGCCAGGATAAGCATAAACACGGTAATCAAGAGAACCCCCAGCTGCAGCAAACCGATCCAGCGGAACCACTTGGTATAGCTGACCGTGGTCAAGCCCAGGCTGATCAGCAACACCCCGTTGGTGGGATAAAACACATTGGTGAAGCCGTCACCGAAGCAGAAAGCCAGGACCATCGTCTGCCGCGTCAGCCCCGTGAGATCGGCCAGCGGTGTGAGAATGGGAATGAGCAAGGCCGCCTTGGCCGATGCGGAGCCGATGAAGAAATTCATTACCAGCACAAGACCGTAGATGAGGCAAGCCGCAAGATATGAGGAAGCGCCCGAGATAAGGCCGGCCGCGTAATGAACCACCGTGTCCATGACACCGCCCTGCTCGATGATGTAGCTCACGCTCATGGCCATGAGGATGAGAATGATACCCGGGGCAACCCCGGCCGCGCCCCGCAGAAAAGTCCGCGCCACCTCTCTGCCGCGCAGACCGCCCCATAAACCGGCGCCCACGCCGGCAATAAGGTAAAGCAGCGCAATCGCCGGCATGGAGAAGTCTGAAAACCACGGCACCAGGTTTGCGGTGGCGATTACCGCGAGAATCCCTCCGAAACAGCATAAAAACCAGGCCACGGCTTTGTTGACCCGGCCTTCATCCGAAGCCTCAAGATCCGGCGTATCTCCCGCAGGCCGGTTAAAGCTCGCCCGCATCTCCCGGTCTTCGGCATAGACCAGGGAGCGGCGGGGGTCTCCGTCTATTCTTTTGGCATAGCGCACCAGGAAGAAGCAGAGAAGCGCATAGAGGATGGCAAAAACAAGCAGCCGGAAAGATGCTCCCGAAAAGACAGGCAGGCCGGCCATCCGCTGGGAGAGACCCACGGAATAAGGATTCGAAATGGCCACGGCAAAGCCGAAGCAGATGGAAAGGAGGCTCATCCCCAGGCCGATCAGGGCATCCCAGCCCATATTGTAGGCCAGGATCACCACCAGCGGCGCCAGGGCGACAACCTCTTCAAACATGCCCAGGGTCGATCCAAAAAACATGAATACCAGGGAGATAATGCAGATTAGCAGGTAACGTTTTTTGCCAAATCGGGATACGATCTTCGCAATGATCTCCTTGAATACCCCTACACGGTTCAACACGGCGTAGCCTCCGCCGATAAAAAGAATTAGCAGGGAAAGAACGATGACCACCGGCGAATTCTGGGAAGCGTAAAGCACCTCCACCGGCGCGGTGAACCAGCGGTATACCGGCAGCGCGCTCTTTTCAGTATAGTGAAAGGAATGCGGATCGATGAACACTTTGCCTTCCGCCTCCACGCGCTCGTAACTCCCCGGCGGGATCACCTGCGTCAAAACGCCCGATAATATCATTAAGCATAAGATAATTATCGCCGTAGTAATAAAGGCCTTTTTACCAATTCTTATCTCCGCAGATTCAGGCATCCCGATACCCCCTGTTTATATTGACGTGGAATAATGCAATTAAAAATTCTTTAACGGGTTAAAAATCCCTTTTTTCACAAACTCTTTTTTTTAATTGAAACAAAAGGTTTTGCTGGCATTTGGTAAGAATATTAAATATATACTATAAAAAAGGGAGAGGATCTATCATGGCCGGGATTACGCTGGAAAAAGTAAAGGGTCTCTTGGCGCGGGAAGAGAAGCGCTATGTTGAAGAGCGGCCAAAATCAAAGGCGCTTTTTGAGCGGGCGCGGCACTGTTATGCCGGCGGCGTGCCCATGAGCTGGATGAGGATCTGGCCGGGCGGCTTTCCCATCTTTGTCCGGGAAGCTAAAGGCGCCTACCTCACCGACGTGGACGGGCATCGCTACCTGGACCTCTGCCTTGGAGACACGGGCGCCCTGCTGGGGCACGCCCCTCCGGAGCTGGTCGTCCCGCTCTCGGAGCAGATGAACAGGGGCCTGACTACCATGCTCCCCACTGAAGATTCCATCGAGGTCGGTGAGGAGCTGACCCGCCGTTTCGGGCTGCCCTGCTGGCAGATACTGATGACCGCTTCCGACGCCAACCGGATGGCGCTTAAAGTGGCCCGCGAATTTACCTGCCGCAGGTTGACCCTGGCATTCAACGCCTCCTACCACGGCAGCGTGGATGAGACGCTGGTGGTCGACTTTTTCGGCAACCTGATGAACATGCCCGGGCTGATGGGGCCGCTGGTCGAAGACCCTTCCAAAATGACGCGCATTGTGGAATTTAACGACATTGCCGCTCTTGAAGAGGCGCTGGCGCCCCGGGATGTGGCCTGTGTGATTACCGAGCCGGTAATGACCAATGTAGGAATCATTCATCCCGAACCGGGCTTTCACGAAGCCCTGCGCAGTCTGACCCGCAAGTACGGCACGCTGCTGCTCATCGATGAAACCCATTCCATTTGCGGCGGGCCGGCCGGGATGACCGGCGAGCTAAAACTGGAACCCGATATCTTCGTGCTGGGCAAGCTGATAGGCGGCGGCTACCCGGCCGCTGTGCTCGGCTTCTCTCAGGAAATCGGAGAGATGATTGCACAGCGGGTCCCCTGGCATAACTTTTTTGGATTCGGGGGCACCCTTTCCGGCAACCCCCCCGCGGTAGCCGCGATCAAGGCTACCCTGAAGCATCTTCTAACCGAAAAATCCTTCGCGCACATGATCCCCCTGGCCCAAAAAATGGAGCAGGGAATCGCCGCCATCATTGAACAGCATGAGCTGCCCTGGTATGTCGCCCGCATCGGCTGCCGCGTGGAATTCCGCTTTCTGCCCGCCCCCCCCCGCCGGGGCATCGATACGCTCCTGGATGTGGAATACAACGAGGTTGATCTGCTCACGGAGGGGCTCACCGGGCCGTTGGAGATGCTGATTCACCTCTACTGCACCAACCGCGGGATCCTGCTGTCGCCGGTACACGACATGGCCCTGGTTTCCCCGGTGACCACGGAAGAAGAGGTTGACCGCTATGTAGAAATTATCGGTAAATGCGTAGAGGAGCTGCTTGCTTGACTTTAAGGCCGCTTTATTGCCAGGTATCGGGGCAGGAGTTCTTGAATGAACAGAGCTTCCTGCCCTTTAGCTGTTCACAAGATAGATCCGGTAAAGATAGGGAGTAAGCGTGGACTCTACAGCCGCCGCCAGAAGAATGAGCGAGGCCGGGATTAAGACGGCGCGGTGCCCCGGATAGCGCCAGCGCTCGCTCTCCAGCGAACTGCCGAGCCAGGCCAGGGCAAAGGCCGCCGCCAGCGCAAAGGCGAGATATTCGATCAGGCCGTGCGGCAGGATCAGGTTCACCAGGATATCCCCGTAAGGGATTTTGCTTGAGCTGCTGAAATCAGCAATGGTTCGGTTTATCCGGAAAAGCTCTTTTAAAAAAAAGAAGAGATAGCAGTAAAGCGCCAGCCGGCAAACCCTCCTCCGCGAAGCAGGGGTGCGCACTCCATAATAAAGCCAGACCGCGGAGACCATCCAGAGCAGCAGCAAAACGCCCAGGTTGTTCAGCGCCAGGTATAAAAATGAATTTTCAAAGGCAGTGAAAAAAAGAGCTCCTACGCGCTCCCATAGATCGAGCATCTTCAAAACCTCCGGGTCCGGCTTGTTCAAAGTTCAATCTATGCCCGGAACCCGGAAAATATTCTTTGCCCTTGCGGCACAATCTATGCGGCAATGGAAAATTGCCAAAGAGCGCTTCGGGTGTTACACTTTAAGAAATGTTCCAGGGGGCAACTGCATGCGGGTAATCGCCGGATCGGCCGGAGGAATAAAACTGAAAGTCCCCCGGGGAGGTGGCGTCAGGCCCACTTCGGACCGGGTGAAAGAGGCGCTGTTCAATATTTTGGGAGCGTGGGTCTGCAATGCGGCGGTATGGGATCTCTTTGCCGGAAGCGGCGCCATCGGCATCGAAGCCCTAAGCAGGGGCGCGGCGGAATGCGTCTTTGTCGAAAGGGACAGAAGGCATCTCGGGATCATTAAAGAAAACCTGGCCCGCACCGGCCTGGCCGGCCGGGCCCGGTTAATCTGCCTTGACGTTGAAAAAGCCCTGGAGATGCTGTCACAGGAGAAGCGGCAGGCTGACCTGATTTTTCTCGATCCCCCCTACCAGGAGAAAAATGTGCCGCAGGTTCTCCAGTCCATTGAACTCAATTCCCTGCTTCGCGAAGGCGGTTTAATCGTGCTCGAGCTTTTTGCCCGCAGCCGTCTCTGGCCGGTGAATCAGCCGCAGGTCAATCAAAGAAGATACGGCGATACCGTTCTGGCCTTTATTGAAGCAGCAGCGCTGCCCCGCGCCCGGGCCTCCCTGTCCGGAAATTAGTTAACTTAGTTAACTTGGTGCCTGGCACCGAATTAACTAATTCGGGCCTAGCTTTTGCGGGTATAGAAGAAGGCGGCCCGCATGCGGCGGAATATATAGATGCATGCAGCCAGGACAGTGAGAAATCCAAGGAAGATTAGAAGCTGGTTGAGCATAAAAAGCGTCCGGGACCACCAGAAAGAAAGGCCTCCTGAAGGCACCGTCGTCAGGAACACGGGCACGGCCACCCCGCTGAGCAGGTTACCTGCCGGGCCCAGCAGCAGCGCGGTATAGCCCCCGGCAATGAGAGCATGAATGGCCCGGGCGGCTATGTATGGGGTAATCCGTAAATCCGTTTTTGAAATGATACTGGCCACCTGGCAGTGTACCGAGAGGCCGCTCCAGGCAATGATCATCCCCAGGGCAATGAGCTTCTCCTCCATCGCTACGCCGGCAGCACCGGCCGCCGCCTGGCAGCCCAGGTCAATCTCAAATAAGCCGCTGACCAGGGGCGCCGCGAGGGCGGGATTGAGACCGGCCGGCTTCAGCAGAGCGGCGATGCCGCGGCCCAGAAAAGATACCACCCCCATTATATCCAGGATGCGGATAACTACGGATAGCAGGATGATAAAACCACCCACCAGAAGAAGCGTCTCCATTGATTTCTGGATCGCGTCTCCCATCAGCCGGCCGAGGGGGCGGCCGTCTTTTTCCCGTGCCTCCACGAGAGCCTGCAGCGCCCTGGCAATCAGCGAGCCGCGCCGCGGAAGCTGATCTGGGGAACCGGCTTTGCCCCGCCGGTAGAAACGCATGATTAAACCGAGGGTGAGGCTGGACAGGTAATGGGCGATAACGATGGTCAGCCCGGCCTGGGGATAGCCGAGCATCCCCACGGCTACCGCGCCGATCATAAAAAGCGGGTCTGCCGTATTGCAGAAGCTCATCAGCCTTTCCGCCTCCACGCGGTTGCATAGGTTTCGGCTGCGCAGTTCGGCGGTTAAAACGGCCCCGATGGGAAAGCCGGAGGCCAGCCCCATGGCCATGACAAAAGAGCCGGCCCCGGGAACATTGAACAGGGGGCGCATCACCGGCTCCAGGAATACACCCATCATGTGAACAACACCCAGGCCGATTAATATCTGCGATATCACAAAAAACGGCAGCAGGGCCGGGAAAACAATATCCCACCAGATATGCAGGCCGGCTACTGCGGCTTCAAAAGCATCTTTCGGAAAGCGGACCATGGAAACGGTAATAAATATGGCACAAAAAGCCATCAGGTAGGCAATGATATGCTTTTTTTGCCGGGGCAGCTCTTTTCTCTGGCGGTAAAGCAGGAAGATAAATAATATCAGTATTGCGGCAGAGATCACCGGGCGCAAACGGCTTCCCCTCCTCGCCAGGCGGCAGCTATAATCTATTATAGTGAGCAGAGGTCGCCCTTAGACCTACTTTGTTGGAGGTCAGAGCTCAGAAGTCAGGTTTGGGCGGCTCATGAGCCGCCCCTACAATCCTTAATTGGGGACGGGATAACAAGAAGGGGCTGTCCTTTTGGGTCAGCCCCTAAGGGATTCCTGGTGGGACAAACAGGTACGTCCCCGGTGTCCCATGTTGTTCTATTTTATGATTTTACGCCTCCTGAACGGGAGCGGCGTCCCATTTTCCTTCGCGGCGCAGTTTTTCCACGATCTCTTCGGCTACTGTTTTCAGTTCCCGCTTGTCCACCTTGGCCACCCTGGTCAGGGGGAATTCCTTATCATGGGGCCAGATCTCAATGTGCTGCGGCCGCTTGTAGGCGGCGATGCCTTTGCAGTGCTCCGCAATCTCTTCGGCGGTTAAATCAACACCCTGCTTGGGCCGGACAAAGGCAAAAATCCCTTCATCAAAGAGACGGTGTTTAACCCCGACCACATCGACAAGGTCGACCTTGGGATGCGTGGCGATAAAATCCTGAACCTCATCGGGAAATACCTGGTATCCCTTCTGCTTGATGACAAACTTCTGCCTTCCCGAGAGAAAAAGAGCCCGGTGAGATCCCACCATTTTATAATAGCCCATGTCCCCGGTATAGAGAACAGCGTCCTTGGTCACCGACTTGGCGGTCTCATCAGGGAGGTTGTAGTACCCCTGGAAGACAATGGGCCCGTGAACGCAAATTTCACCGATTTCGCCGTCGGGCAGCTCCTCGCCGGCAGTGCCATCGGGCCGGGGCGGTTTGCGAATAGTCACCGGGGCAAGTTCATCGAAAGCGGCGCCAACCTGGCCCGCCATCTCCTCAACGGTTATATTCGGCGCCGTAAAAGTGTAGAATCCGGCGGTCTCGGTCATCCCCATGCCCGTGCCGAAACCGGGCGCCATTTTGGCCATCTCTCCCAGGAAAACCGTGTCCACGGCGGAGCCCCCGTAGATGGCAAAGCGGAGGCTGCTCAGGTCATAATTGCCGTATTCGGGCAGGGCCCACTCCAGGCGGTACTGGGTCGGGATCTGGCCCAGCACGGTAATCCTGTGTTTTTCAATCGCCTCAAGGGTTAAACGGGGATCAAAGATGCGCAGCATGTAGGCGGTTCCCCCCAGATAGAGGGTGGTCATTAGCTGCTCGGTAACACAGCCCACATGGCTGGGCGGCAGGTTGATCAACATGCGCAGCTCGTCACGCTCGATCCCATAGCCGAACCCCCGCGCCAGGACCTCGTTCTGGATGATGATATTCTCGTGGCTCATCACCGCCGGCTTCGGCTCTCCCGTGGTCCCTGTAGTAAAGATGATCAAAGCCGGAGTATGCGGATCGATCTGCGAATGCGCTTTCTGCAGCCTCCCCGTAAAAAGATCCTTAATCTTCAGGGAGACAAGTTCCCGCTTGCTCATTAAGTCGGTAATCGCAATTGCCCCTTCAAGCAGCTCTCCCGGCTTGGGATTGGGAGTAAACTGAACCAGGTACTCTACATAGGGGCAGTTCTCCTTAACCGCTTTCCCGACCTCGCGGAAGTCGCGCAGAGGCGTATTCCCCAGGAAAAAGAAGGCCTTCGGCTTAATCTTGCCTAAATCCCTAACCACCTCCGCTTCTTTTAGGCGCACATCCAGGGGCGCGATGATGGCGCCAATTTTGAAGCAGGCATACATCAAGATCACGTGTTCGGGCACCAGTACCAGCATTGTGGCGACCCGATCCCCCTTGCCTATTCCCATATCGAGGAGTCGCAGAGCAAAAAGATCTACCAGGGTGTTAAACTGTTTGTAGGTCACTGTTTTGCCGTCTTCATGCTGGACCAGGGCGGGCTTTGCAGGTTCAATTCCAGCCCACTTTTTCGGGTAATCATTCAACAGCGGCAGTTTCCAATCCTGAACAGACATCGCTCATCCTCCTTTATTATTGGTAAAGGCCGGTTCTCTCGCCATTCTTCACAAACAGGTGATGATTAAATAAATAGTTTTTATTATATAATATTCTAATTTAAAGATAAATTAAATTTAATTATTCGTCAAGGTATATTTAAAATTTTAAGTATTGGCTAGAAAGATCAGGCAGAAGCTAACATGGAGGCACTGCTGCAGCGCTAATGATAACAGGTTTCCGGTAAGGGTTTGGGCGGCTCGTGAGCCGCCCCTGCAAACCTGTCAAAAAATGTAGGGGTTAGGGGATTTAAGTGGGACGAAGAGGTACGTCCCCGGTGTCCCACTATTGGGCAAGCAATTCTTCAAGCGCATTTAAAAAGCGATTGTTTTGCTCCTCGGTGCCGCAGGTGACCCTGATGTAAGTAGGGTAACCGAAAACATCGCCGCTGCGCACGATCAAGCCCCGCCGGAGCAGGGCTTTACAGATCCGCTTTGAATCTGTTTTTAAATCGACAAAGCAGAAATTTGCCTCTGTAGGCACCGCCTTTAAACCCATCCGCGCCAATCCCGCAGCCAGTTGTCTCCTGCCCTTTTCAACAAGGGCCCGGCTGCGGGCAAGGTGTTCGCGGTCTTTTAAAGCGGCTATGGCTGCGGCCTGGGCTAAGGAATTGACATTGTAAGGCTCTCGAATCCTGTTTAGATCGGCAATCACCGCGGCGGGAGCCATGGCATAACCTATGCGCAGTCCGGCCAGTCCGTAAATCTTGGAAAAAGTCCGCAAAACCAGGATCGGCCGGCCATTCTTGATGTATTCAAGACCGTCGGGGTGGGAAGAGGAGGCGACATATTCAGCATAGGCCAGATCCAGCACCACCAGAATGCCGGATGGCAGAGAGGCAAGAAATTTATCCAGATCTTCACGCTGCACTATCGTTCCAGTGGGATTGTTGGGGCTGCAGATAAAAACGAGGCGGGTGCGCTCATTTACGGCGGCGGCAAGCGCGTCAAGATCGTAGCGGAACTCGTCACCGGCCAGGCGAACAGGACGCGGAATCCCTCCCATCAGGCGCATGGCGAACTCGTATTCAGAAAATGTAGGCTGCACCATCACCGCTTCGTCACCCGGGTTAATATAAGCAAGCGCGATCAGGGTAAGCAGTTCATCTGTCCCGTTGCCGATGATCACATTCTCCGGATCAAGCTTATATTTTTCAGCCAGATTCGCTCTCAAACGGCTGCAGTTCCCGTCGGGATAACAGTGAATGCGGCCGAGCTGCTCTTTAATAGCTTCCAGCGCGGCCGGCGAAGGTCCCAGCGGATTCTCGTTTGAAGCAAGCATCACCACATCGGTCAATCCGGGCTCACATTCCACCTCTTCAGAGGGTTTACCCGGTTCGTAAGGCTTGATTAACTCCAGGCAAGTTCGCCTTCTGGGTCCGTTCATTTGAAATCCTCCGCCTGCCATTAAATTTTTTCTATTATAACTTAAAAGATCGATTTTGGAAAAAGCATAAAGAGCTCCCTGATTTCATATCGATAAATGGGGTGGAAAACTTGTTCATCACAGTATTAATTAGCAAAAAGAGGCTGAAATTGATTATCGGGCTGGCCCTGGTATTGGCAATCCTGCTTTTGACTCCTTTGCTGGACCTGCCCGGAAGGCTGGCCACGGTGGTGAGCCAGGGAGAACGGCTGGTCCCGATCTATTATGTCGATATGAATGAAAAAAAAGTAGCCTTCTCATTTGATGCCAGCTGGGGTGCAGAACGCACGGAAAAGATACTCCAGATCTTAAAAGAAAACGAGATTAAAACCACCTTTTTTTTAACCGGTTTCTGGGTCGAAGCCTATCCTGAATATGTCAAATTAATTGTCGAGGAAGGCCATGAAATCGGCAATCATACCCTGACTCATCCGCATCTAAACAGTCTCACCAAGGACGAAGTGAAGGCAGAGCTTAAAAAAATCGAAGAGATGATTGAAAGTATTTCCGGCCAGAAAACAACCCTCTTCCGCCCTCCTTTCGGAGAATACAGCAACCAGGTCATCGAGGCGGCCACCGAACTTGGTTACAAAACTATCCAGTGGAGCATAGACTCTCTGGACTGGCAGAATCTCTCCCAGGAAGAGATCGTCGAGAGGGTCACCAGCCGCGCCCACAAGGGGGCAATTATTCTTTTCCATAATAACGGACTCCACACCGCTGACGCGCTTCCCGAAATCATCGACTTCTACCGCAGTCACGGTTACGAGATTCTCCCCATTTCCGAATTGATCTACCATGAGGATTACTATATTGATCCCAACAGCGGCGCCCAGATCAAAAAGCCCAGCGTTAAATCAGCCCCCGATCAATAATTAAATTCCTGTTTTATTTAGCGCCGCCCCGCTTTTGGTGATCCTTCGCTTCGTCCAGCATTCCTGTAATGCTTTAAATGCGGCTTGACCATAAAAAGACCTCCTGGTACAAAGGTGTTAGGACAAACCCAAAATACCGGAGGTCGATAAAAATGGATAAACGTACCAAAAATCTGATCCGGATCCGTGAAAGCAGAACCCTGATCGTAGGTGTTGACATCGCCAAGAAAACCCACTGGGCCAGAATGATTGACAGTCAGACAGGCATCGAAACGGGAACTGCTTTCAGTTTTAAGAATAACACAGAAGGTTTTTCCCGTCTACTAGGAAAAATGACCCGGGCCCGGGAGCAGATCCATGCGGAGGGTATTGTTGTGGCCATGGAACCATCGGGGCATTACTGGAAGCCGCTGGCTGCCTATCTGGCTGGACTGGGGATAACAGTGGTGACCGTAAACCCCTACCATGTCAAAAAGCAAAAGGAACTCGACGACAACTCGCCTACCAAAAACGACCGAAAAGACGCTTTGATCATTGCCACACTAACGTGGCAGGGCCGTTTTTCCAATTGCTATTTGCCTACGGGAGTTTGGGCAGAACTCAGGGGATATACTGCGATGAGGCAGCAGCAGAAGCGTAAGCTAAATGCCTCCTTGAACAACCTCGTGGCCATCCTGGATGAGTACTTCCCCGAGTACCAGGAGGTGTTCAAAACACTGGCCGGGAAAGCCTCGCAGCATGTTCTAAGGCATACGCCTTTCCCAGAAGACATACTGAAGTTTACCGTAGAGGAGCTTGCTCAGGAGCTAAAAGGCGCCACCAGTAATAGGGTAGGAGAAAAAAGGGCGGCTCTGCTTCTGCAAAAGGCTGCGACGTCTATTGGCATTAAGGAAGGACTTGCCATGGCCCGCCTGCGTCTCTCTAACTGCCTGGAAGAGATAGCCTTCCATCAGGGGCAGTTGGCCAGAACGGAGGCAGCCATGGTTGATGCTTTGCTTAGGACCGGAATGTCGCAAAGCATTTTAAGCATCAAGGGAGTAGGTGTGGTTACTGCAGCAAGTTTTCTGGGTGAGGTGGGTTCTTTAGAGCGGTTTGATAATTGGCGCCAGGTCCGGAAACTGGCTGGCTACAACCTTGTTGAGGACAGTTCTGGTGATCGGAAAGGAAAAACATGCATATCAAAAAGAGGGCGGCCTGGGCTAAGGAGCACTTTGTACCAGGCTTCCATCGTCTTGGTGGCCCACAACCCCGAATTCAGGGAACTGTACCATTACCTGAAAACCCGTCCGAAGAATCCTTTGAAGGCCAAGCAGGCGCTGGTGGCTGTAGCCTGCAAGCTGTTAAGGGTAATGTTTACCCTGGCAAGAGAAAACCGCCTTTATGACCCGGAGAAGGTCATGGGTGCATACCGGCAGCAACAGTTGAAAATAGTAGCATAGACATGAGAACAATCTTGGGTGGGGCGAACCTGTTTGTCATCCGAAGGGCATGACCCTGTCGCTCAGTAAAGGTGCCCCACCCGCTCCCATCAAGCTGAACGAAGGAATGTAAGGGCAAAGACCCTGAGAGAAATGATAGGGTCAGCAGGGGGCGTTAAGTGGGTAGACCACCCAAGATAGATATGGATATTCCCTAGTGTAGGGCGTTTAGGGCGAGGTTTACAGGTGCATAGTTGGCCGTAAAGGCTGTTTGGCCCAGGGGCCAGCGGCCCGGCGGGGCTTCGCAACCCCGCCCTGGTACCGATAACACTAAAGAACAGCCCTCTCACCCTTACGCAGTTTCAAGAGGAAAAGGCTGATAAACAGAGATACCTAAAGGATACACCGCAAAATATTGAGATAGGATGACAA
>JAKOVL010000146.1 GCA_029782095.1 Bacillota bacterium
GCCTGTGCCGTGCACAACCTGCTCAAGATATACAGAGCAGGGATAAAGCTTGAAAGCGTGATGATACAGGGATACTAAAGATTAATCATGGTACTGTAGGCTGCTGTTTAATCAAAATTTAGCTTTTATGCGCCCTATGTTATGGGTTAATTAATAACGGCACAGCTGATTTTAGCTTTAATAATCACACAGGCTGCTAGCCGGGGCTACACTTTCAGCACCCGGCACCATGCGCCGGTGGTAGATGCGTCCATTTATTCACATTAAAAAAAGCCGCCCAAAAAATGAGGCGATCAGGTCGGCCAGCTTTTCTTCATAGCCGTTCCAGAAATGGTCGGCCCCTGCCACAATTTCAACCGAGCCGGAGCCACCGCCGGTAATGCGCTCTTTTTCCTTCAAGATCCCGGAAAGAGGGACCAGGGTATCTTTGGCTCCACAGATTACCAGGCGGGGCTTGGGGCTGCTAAAATGCGGCAATGAAGGAGGAGAAACCGCAGCTACAGCCTTGACGGCTTCAACGTCCATTCCGGCGGCCAGGGCTACCGTGGCGCCGAAAGAGTAGCCGCCCAGGCCCAGCCGCTGCCGGTCGACACCGTCGCAGCAGGCCAAAAAGGACACGGCAGCCCGGGCATCATCCATCTCACCGCAGCCGCCATTGTAAACACCTTCGCTCAAGCCCACCCCGCGAAAGTTGAAAAGCAGCACCGCCATACCCCTGGCAGCGAGAGTCCTGCCAACGGCCAAAGTAACGTTGTTATGCATGCTGCCCCCGTAAAGGGGGTGGGGATGGCAGAAGACCACCCCGGGCACCGCGCCTCCTGATGCCGTTTCCGGGGGCAGCAGCAGACGCCCTTCAAGGTTTAAAGGACCGCTTTGAAAAAACACCTTTTGCTGCCCTATTGCACTTCACTCCCCGTTGAAATCAATTGCACACAGCTCCCGGAGCCCTTCAATGAAAAATCCCCCTAACTCCCTCTTTCCCAAAGGGGGACTTTCAGCGTGTTTTTATTCCTTTTTTTTGACTAACCGGTGTCAAGTGTGTTCCCTGATTAGTATCCTATATCCTAAGGGGGTAATCTCTTTACCACGGGCGCTTCTCGGGAAGCTCGCCGCGCAGCGCCGGCTCCACGCGGCTTTTCAAGGGCTCGGGCACGCTTTTAAATTTCAAAGGATCAATTTTCCTGATCAGCGATTCTTTTACCCTGACCATCGCTGCCAACTCCCGCGCCGTCAGCCCCTGGTTTTTGCGCAGCTCCTGCACCGTTTTATTCCCGAAAGTTTTCCAAAACATCCAATCCCTCCTTAAAGCGATCATAACATTACTGGAAACAGTTCGTCCACCAAAAAACCAGGAGGGCGGAGGTCCCTTCAAACCAGGAAAACGCTGCCGGTCCGGTGCTCCAGGTATCTGTCGCCAAAAGCCCGGTAAAGCGCCAGGCGCGCCTGAAAGCCGGTGCAGTGGCACGGTGCGATTAACTGCAGCTCAAATGCACGCAGCTGCTCAATGACCTGCTGCAGTTGAGGCCCTTTCACCCCCAGCAGGTGGGTTCCGCCCAGAAGCGCATAAATCTTTTTTCCGGTTAAAGATTGGACATGCTGCAGGGTATTGATTATCCCGGCATGGGCGCAGCCCAGCACCACGATCAGGCCGGTGGGGCTTTCGATGATTACAGCCTGGTCGTCCATAAGCGGATCAGCGATCATGCCCTCCGCGGTTTTTAACAGGAGGGGGCTGTCACCTCCGGCATTGGCTTCAGACCGCCGGGCTATTTCGCCGCTCAGGATAATACCCGGAGCCAATTCTACTGCGCTGCGGTTAAGGATAAAGCGCACTCCTTGCTGCTCCAGCTCCTGCCGGCTCCAGGGAATGCCAATATAGCGATATTCATTATTTTTCAGGCTGTATTTTTCATCAAAGATGGCAGGATGGGCATACAGGGGCAGGCCGCCGCAAAGTTTTACCAGGCCGGGCAGGCCGCCGGTATGATCATAGTGCCCATGGCTCAAGGCTACTGCATCCAGGTCATGCAGGCTTACCTTAAGGGCTTGAGCGTTATGCAGCAGGGTCAGGCCGGCCCCGGTGTCAAACAAAATCTTCTTTCCATGGGCTTCCAGGAGCAGGGCCAGGCCGTGTTCCCCCAGCAAACTGTGCCTGTTTACCGTATTTTCACAAATGGTTGTAATTTTAACCGTACCGGGCATATTAAATCTCCCTGAAGAAGTGGGTTTAAGTTAATCTATTAACCGGGAGGGGGAAGAACCGGGGCTTCTGGAGAAATCAAGAGTAGGTCAAAGATTACCTATCCCGGTTTTGATGCGGCTTATCGCTGCAATCCGGGCAGGTGCCGCGCGCAGTCGCCTCAAAATATTCCATCCTGCGGCGGCAGCGGGGACAGTGCCGCTCCCTGGCCAGGTCATAAACGCCGCCATGGATGCGCAGCGCTTTGCCCTCAACGATAGCCCGGGTCACCTTTTCCCGGGCCGAAGTGAGAATCCGCTGCAGGGTGCTCTGGGCCACGTTCATGCGCACGGCGCAATCATGCTGCTCCAGTTTTTCCAGATCTTTTAAGCGCAGCGCTTCCAGCTCGTCAACAGTCAGGACGACCTCTTCCAAGCAAGACATGGGAATGCCCGTGGGTTTAAAGTAGGTTACCTGGGGCAGCGCCTGGACGCGGCGCGGTTTAAGGGGGCGCGGCATTCTTTCACTCCCTCGACATATTGACAGAGTAGTTCCGCCGTTATCGTAACAAAAGTTGCCTCACTTTTCAACAGCCAGGCCGGATCGGTTTACCTGATTATGATGATCACGGTTTCCACCTGTGCCTGTAGTCTGCTATGGCCCGGTAAAGGGCTAGAACACCAAGGTTGGAGCAGTGCATCTTCGGATCAGGCAGGCCGCCCAGCGCCACGGCAATATCGACGTCGGTGATCTTCAGGGCTTCGTCGATGGTTTTTCCCACGGCTATTTCGGTAAGCACGCTGGTGGTGGCAATAGCGGCCGGGCAGCCGTAGACCATGAATTTAACTTCACTTAAACGCCCCGACCTCACTTTGATAAATATTCTCAAGAAATCCCCGCAAGCCGGGTCACCCACTGTGCCCACACCGTCGGCGTCTTCAATTTCGCCGACATTTTTCGGGTTTTGAAAATGTTCGATCAATTTTTCCGTATACACTGCCCGTCACCCCTTGTTCCAGTGCGGCAATGATATAACCTTTTCCCAGACTTCCCGGATTTGCCGCGCCGCGGGGCCCTGCGTATACTCCACCACGGGCTTCCCCTGCACAACCGCCTCTACCACGGCCCGGTCAAAGGGTATTTTACCCGCCAGCATCACCTCTTCCTGGCGACAAAAATCTTCAATGGCGGCAGTGTTTTTTTCATCCAGGTCAAAACGGTTGATGCAGACCGCCGCCGGCACCTGGAAATGGCGGCAAACCGCCAAAACCCTCTCCAGGTCGTGAGCGCCGGACAGGGTCGGCTCGGTTACCACCAGCGCTGCCCCGGCTCCGGCCAGGGCAGCGATTACCGGGCAGCCGATTCCCGGCGGGCCGTCAATGATCAGAATTTCTTTTCCTTCCACACCGGCCAGCTCCACCGCTTTATTGCGGATGGCGGTGACCAGCTTGCCGGAATTCTCTTCAGCCACCCCGAGGCGGGCGTGGACCAGTATCCCATAGGGGGTTTCGGAAATAAACCAGTGCCCCGATAACGTCTCCTCAAAGGAGATGGCTCCATGGGGGCAGGCGTGGAAACAGACACCGCAGCCCTCACATTCAATGGGGTCAATGGTGTATTCTTCCGTTACCGCGCCGAAGCGGCACAGCTCCCGGCAAAGGTTGCAGCGCTTGCAGCGTTCCGGGTCGATAGCCGCCAGCCTGGAAGCGCGAAATTCGTGGGTTTCTTTGAGGCGCGGCCTGGTAATTAAGCTTAAGTTGGCCGCATCCACATCCGCGTCCACAAGGACAGTTTGTTCTGCGGCCAGGGCGGCAAAAGAACCGGCCAGGGAGGTTTTGCCGGTGCCCCCCTTACCGCTGATTACAGTAATCTCTTTCACGGTTGTCACCACCTTTACAGGCAGCCTTGATTCGACCGTACAGCTCACGAAAAAGTTCCTGCCAGCGCGGCTGCGCCAGCGCCGCCGCTTCGCCGCGCGCATACAGGGCGGCCAGTTCACGATCAAAAGGAATCTTAAGCAGTACCGGCAGGTCATTGTTGCGGCAGTATTCTTCGATCCTGCTGTCGCCAATATCGTGGCGGTTGATAACTACTCCCGCGGGAATGCCCAGTTTAGACACCATCTGCGAGGCCAGTTCCAGGTCGTTTAAACCAAAAGGGGTGGGCTCTGTTACCAGCAGGCAAAAATCGCTCCCTTTTACCGCAGAAACCACCGAGCAGGAGGTGCCCGGGGGAGCGTCGATCACAGTAAGAAGATCCGGCTCGCCGGCCTGCTTGACCGCATTAATCAACGGGGGCGACATGGCTTCACCGGGGTTTAAGCGGCCGTGGACAAAGGAAATGCCGTAAGCGGCGCCGCTTTCCACCACCCCAATGGGGCGGTCCACTTCGGTTATGGCCTTCTCGGGGCAAAAATAGGCACAACCGCCACAGCCGTGGCAGAGCCCGGGAAAGATGAGCACATTATCTTTAATCACGGCCAGGGCGTTGAAAACACAGATTTCCGCACAGCGGCCGCAAAAGATGCACCGTTCCCGCTCCACTTCCGGCACCGGAATGCCTACTGCTTTGGACATCTTTATTTCAGGTTTCAAAAACAGGTGCGCGTTGGGCTCTTCCACGTCGCAGTCAAGCAGCTGCACTGTCTCCGACTCGCGAAGGGATAGGGCCAGGTTGACGGCCACCGTGGTTTTCCCGGTGCCTCCTTTCCCACTGGCGATAACCAGATTCACGATGATCTCCCCATTTCAGTTAGAACCGCATTTATAAAATGTGGCGGTGAAGGCCGCCGGCCTCCCACCGCCACGGCGCCATATTCCAGCATCTCTGCCTCCTGAAACTTAACCTTTTTCCAGATCAGCCAGCCTTTTCTCCAGTTCGGCCAGTTCCGCCCTGAGCGCCTTGGCCTGCTCATGCAGATAGGCTTTTTCATCTTCCGGAGCGGTTCCGTATGGTCCGTAATACGGCCCAGGTCCAAACCAGCCCCACCGGCAGAAACCCCATCCGGGGCCGGGACCGTAACCGCCCCGGTAGCCGCCGGCACCGGGAACCCAGCCCGGTCCCTTCCAGAAGCCGGGACCGTACCAGTGTCTGCCTCTGGGCATTACTAAAACCTCCTTTCTTTTTTAAACCACAACGCAAGTTACTCAGTCTTGCGGCTGATCATCAATGGCAGCCCTCGTGGTCGCACATGCTGACCCCGGACTTAAGGGTGCCATTCAAATACTCTTTAATCACCTGGTCTACCGGCCCACTGATGCCGACAAAGGTTTCAATATTTTCCGCGGCAAAAAGATTCTGGGCACGGCTGCCCATGCCCCCGGCGATGATGCACCTGACTCCCTGCCGGGCCAGGTAACCGGGCAGAAAACCGGGCTCGTGTCCCGGATTGGGGATCACTTTTTGCTCCAGGATTGCACCGCCCTCCTCCTTGACCAGGGTATACTCCGGGCAGTGGCCGAAATGGGCCGCTACCGCGCCGTTTTCCGTGGCGACAGCAATAATCATCAAATCACTCCTTTACTTTATTTCCCCTTGGCGTTGCCTCCAAAAACTCTGGCTTTAACCTCTCATCCCGTGGTGCGAGGCCACAGTCGCTTCCGTTACGGCCTGCAGTTTTCCATCATTAAATTTTTGTAGTGTCTCCTGCACCGTTCCCTCGACGCCGCAATAAATCTTGATCCCGGCCGCCTGGAGAGTTGCCGCAGCGTTGGGCCCCACATTACCCAGGGCCACTGCCTCCACCTGCCGCTGTGACAGCAGCTGGGCGCTTTGCGGGCCGGCGCCTCCGGAAGCCCCTGCGTTTTCATTACGTAAAGACTCTACTTCTTCTCCACTTTCCGTATCCACGATCACAAAGCAGGCGCAGCGACCGAACCGCCGATCCACCCGGGCTTCAAGCCCTTCACTTTGGGCGCAGATAGCCAGTGTCATTTTTACTCACCTCTCTTGATCTTGGTAGCTGGTTGCTCCAAACCGCTTTATAGATACCGGGCCAAAGGCGAAGCTGCCTCAACCGGGCACCTGTGCACGCGGCGTGGTTTAAGCCGCCGGCTGTAAATCAAGGCCGCTGCTGCACGGTGCCGATTTGGCTGTTTAGCACCTCCGGAATACTTTTTAGAAGCTCTAAATCATACCGCTCGATTTCTCCGGCATCGCCCAGGCGCGACAGCTCGGGATCCAGCGGCAGCCGCCCCAGCAACCTTAATCCGGTAGCCGCCGAGACATCTTCAGCCTTGCTCGGCCCGAAAAGCTCGACAGGCTTGCCGCAGTGAGGGCAAATAAAACCGCTCATATTTTCGATCAGGCCGAGGATGGGTACATGCATCATCCGGGCCATCTTAATCGCTTTTTTCACCACCATCACCGCCAGGTCCTGGGGCGAAGAAACCATGATCAGGCCGTCCAAGGGCAGTGACTGCAGCACCGTCAGCGGGGCATCACCGGTGCCGGGCGGCAGGTCAACTACCAGGTAATCCAGTTCACCCCAAATCACATCAGTCCAGAATTGTTTTACCGCGCCGCCGATAAGCGGCCCCCGCCAGATAACAGGGTCATCTTCCTTAGACAGCAGCAGGTTTAAAGACATTATCTTAATGCCCAGCTTGCTTTCCGAAGGAAGCACCTTGCCATTCTGTACCGCCGCGTGCTGCTGCAGGCCAAAAAGCTTGGGGATACTGGGCCCGGTTATATCCGCGTCCAGCAGCCCCACTTTAAACCCTAGCCGGGCCAGGGCCACCGCCAGCAGCGCTGAAACTGAAGATTTGCCCACTCCTCCTTTGCCGCTCATTACGGCAATGACACGGCCAATATGGCTGAATTCCGGTTGGGACAGCTTCTCTATCCCTCCCTTTGCCGTTTGGCCCTCGTTTGTGTTTGCGTTTTCTGCCATGGTTCAACCTCCATTTTGGTGGGCTTGCACCTTCCACTTATTATGGGTATATATCTATTACTATTATAACTAATAATGGGTATACGTCAATAATAAAAAAATCGCCCCTTGCTGGGGCGATCCTTCGCTTGGGATACTTTCCCGTCATCCTTTATTCTGCCGGCGCATCTATGCGCCTGGCCGTCAACTCACTCTCATCCTGCCACAGCCCCTTAGCCCTTGCCGCGCGGTATGTCAAATTCTTGCAGCACATTGCGCAAAAGCGTATAATGCTCTTCCCGGGAGAGGGGACACATGGGCAGCCGGAAAATATCCTGGCACCACCCGTACATGGCCAGGGCCGCCTTGATCGGGATGGGATTGGTTTCAACAAAGCAGGCTTTAAACAGCGGCATCAGCCGGGCCTCTGCCTGGCGGGCGCGCTCCAAGTTCCCTGCCAGGGCGGCATGAACCATCCTTGTCACCTCTCCGGGCACAATATTGGCCGCCACGGAGACCACGCCATCACCGCCGGCTTCAATCAGATCAACAGTCATGTTGTCGTCCCCTGAAAGAACTGAGAAACCATCTTTGCGGCGCGCCAGGATCTCTTTCATCTGCTCCAGGCTGCCTGAGGCTTCTTTGATGCCCACAATGTTGTCACACTCTTCCATCAACTGGAGCAGTGTTTCCGTCTCCAGGTTGACGCCGGTCCGGCCCGGAATGTTGTAGAGTATGCAGGGAATGGATACCGCCTCGGCTATGGCCTTAAAGTGAAGGTAAAGCCCTTTCTGCGTCGGCTTCACATAATAAGGGTTGACCAGCAGCAGGGCGTCAACCCCGGCCTGCTCCGCATGCTGGGAGAGCTGGATGGCCTCAGAAGTGGCGTTGCTGCCCGTCCCGGCTATTACCGGCACCCGCCCCCTGGCAAACTGTACCGTCAGGGCGATGACACGATCGTGCTCATCGTGGGACAGGGTGGAGCTTTCCCCGGTGGTGCCGCAGGGAACCAGCCCGTCAACACCTGATTCAATCTGGTATTCCACCAGGCGCTTATAGGCCCCCACATCCACGGCGCCCGCGGAGGTAAAGGGAGTAACTAGTGCGGTAAATACCCCTTTGAACAGCGTTTCAATAATCATCTCCTCCGTTTCCAACTGAATCTTATTAGCACTATTTTATACCACTTTAACCCGGTGTCAAACCGAAATTGGTAAAGCCGCTTCTCTGCCGCAGCCGGAGGGGTTTACTGCCGCCAGCCGCCGTAGTGCAGAAAGCATGACTACCAGAAGGCACTTACCGGCCCGGCCGCACCAGGCAGGGCCTCGCTTTCGCCTGCAACAGCTTGCATTTGCAGGATTCAGGCAAAAAGATGGTGTATATGGGACTAAAGCGATAAAATAGAGAGGGCGGTTTTATGGTAAAACCCGGACCAGGCTGATCGCCTTTTTCCCGGTAGGGGAAGCAGGTTGCCAATACACATAGAAAAGAGGTTTTCCCATGGAAATTCCGGTGGAAAAGTGGTATAAGGCTATAGGGAAGCGGCGCTCCTGCCGGCGCTACTTCCCCCAGTATTTGTCCCAGGAGCTGGTCTATCACCTCTGGCATGTGATTACTGGGCTCAACGAGAGCCGCCGCAGCGCCCGGATCGAGCTGCTAACGGAAAGCCCGGATCCGGTGTTAAAGGGCATCATCGGTCCATTTGGAAAAATCAAGGGGGCCCGGGCTTATGCCGCGTTCATCGGTGCCACTGAGGATGAGCATGTGGCCGAAGAAACCGGCTACCTGGGGGAATGCTTTATCCTCGAGGCCACGGCCAACGGGCTGGCCACCTGCTGGGTCGGGGGCTCTTTTAACGCCGGCGCAGTGGCCGGCCTGGTCAAAATGGCGCCGGGAGAGAAAGTGCTGGCCATCGCCACGGTGGGCTTCCCCCATGAAAAGCACCCGGCAGGAGGCCATAACCGAAAGCCCCTGGAAAAACTGTGCACCGGGCTGCCCCGGGAACAGTGGCCCTCCTGGGCGGAAGGAGCTTTGGAAGCGGCCCGCCTGGCCCCGTCGGCTTGCAACCGCCAGCCCTGGCGTTTTCATGTAGCTGAAAATAGCATAACCATATACTTAAACAACCCCCAAAAGGGGAAACTGTTACCCCGCCTCGACTGCGGCATTGCCATGCTCCACCTGGAGCTGGGCGCCCTCTCCCGCGGCGCCCGGGGGACCTGGGAATACCTTGATTCACCAGGGGTGGCCTGTTATACTGTGGCAGATTGATAGGGCATGTTGCCAGTGCCTTGTCAATTAAATTTGTTCTTTATTCTTAATCTCCCCTACCCTCCAAAAGGGGGAACCGTTGAGACAAAACTATTAAGTCCCCCTTTTGCAAAGGGGGACTTAATAGACAAGATTTAACTAATCATTTGATAAATTGCTTGACAGGGTACCAGTTACCTATCCTTCCCCAGAGGGGTTTAAGATCGGGCACCATGACCGCCAAATGGAAATACAGCAATTCAAGTCAAGAACCGTCCCCTATTTGGGCTGCATGCGGATGGCGCCATCCAGGCGGATGGTGGTACCGTTGATCAGCGGATTCTCCACGATCTGGCGCACCAGCATGGCGAACTCCCGCGGCTTCCCCAGGCGCTGCGGGAAAGGCATCATTTTGCCCAGGGCTTCGCGGACGTGTTCGGGCATGCCCAAGAGCATCGGCGTCTCCATGATTCCCGGGGCCACGGTTACCACCCGGATACCCCAGGAAGCCAGCTCCCGGGCAATGGGCAGGGTCATACCGACGATGCCCCCCTTGGAGGCGCTGTAAGCGGCCTGGCCGATCTGGCCTTCGAAAGCGGCCACAGAGGCGGTATTGATGATTACGCCCCGCTCGCCATCTTCACCGGGCTCATTGTCAACCATCCTGGCCGCGGCCAGCCGGATCACATTAAAAGTGCCAATGAGGTTTACCTGGATTACTTTGGCGAATAATTCCAGGTCGTGCGGCCCTTGCCTGCCTACCACCTTTGCCGCCGGGGCAATGCCAGCACAATTGACCACCACGTTGATTTT
>JAKOVL010000155.1 GCA_029782095.1 Bacillota bacterium
GGTGGCGGACCTGGAAGAACTGGCGGAGGTCAGGCGCCTGATGAAAATGGCCGCCGACCAGCTTCGGCGGAGCCGGAAGGATTATAACGAGAAGGTGCCCCTGGGCATCATGGTGGAGACGCCGGCTGCCGCTCTGACCGTGGAGCGCCTGGCGGAACAGTGCGACTTTGTCAGCATCGGGACCAACGACCTGGTGGCCTAAACCCTGGCCTTGGACCGGACCAACAGGGCGGATTCCCACCACAACCGCCCATTTCACCCGGCGGAGATCGGCCTGATTAAAAAGGTCGTGGACGGGGCCGGGGAGCGGGGCATCAAGGCGAGCTGCTGCGGCGACCTGGCCGGCTCTCCCGCCGGGGCGGTGCTGCTGGCGGGACTGGGGGTGGAGGAACTGAGCATGGCACCGGCCCAGGTTCCCTGGGTGAAGCACGCCCTCTCCCGGGTTTCCCTCCAGGAGGCCAGGGCCTGGAGCCGGGAGGCCGCGGAACTCTACGGAAACGGAGAGGCGGAAAAATTTCTGCTGGCTCAACTCAAAGCCCGCTCCGTCATGCTCCCCTAAACCTGCGGGGGGTCAGGTCTTGAATTTTGAATTTTAATTATTGATGGGGTCAATTATTGATGGGGTCAGGTCTTGAAATGTGAATTTTCATCCATATTTTGTAAACTCAATCACGGAGACGGTTCTCGCAATATATTTTTGCTCACAGAATTCAAATTTCAAGACCTGGCCCCTTTACTACTCTCACAGAATTCAAGATTCAAGACCTGGTGCCCTTACTAACCCCAGAATTCAAATTTCAAGACTTGCCCCTTAATTGACTCTCACAGAATTCACATTTTAAGACCTGACCCCTTTACTTTCCCAAGATGGCCCCTTTATTGACCCTCAAAAAAATTCAAAATTCAAGACCTGACCCCTTTACTGATCCCAGAATTCACAATTCAAGACCTGACTCCCTTACAGGGCTATTGGCTGCCGGTATTGGGCGATTATTTTTATTTCCGGGAAGAACCGGCTCATCTTTTTCTGGAGCGGCTTCAGGTTGATCGGCCTGGAGATGGGCGGGAAGGTGTCGTCGAAGTGGTGCAGCAAAATGGACGCCGGCTGCAGTTTCCGAAGCAGGGGCATGGAATAGCGGTCCAGGTCGGAGCGGCCCTGGTACGGGAAGGTGAGCACCTCCGCCCGGCGGGGGTAGTCTTCTTCGGGATCGATGTTAAGGCTGCCCATGTGCATTATGGTTTTCCCCTCCACCCGGATCTGGTAGATGAGTACCTGGCCCGCGGGGTAGCGGCGCATGCTGCCGGCGATTTTCCTCAGGTTGCCAAAGTGGGTGGCCAGCCTGGGGTTTAAAAAGAGGGTCTGCAGGATCAGGGGGAGGTTGAACTTAATATGCCTGCCCCGCAGGATCTTGACCTGGAACGGTCCCAGGGCCAGCTCCTCTCCGGGAACGACGGTGTTTAAAAGACGGGCGGGCACCCCGTCATCCAGCAGCGCTTTTTTTATCGTCTCCGAGCAGTAGACGGGAACGGGGTGGGCGGCGGTAATCTTGGCCAGGTCGGCGGCGTGGTCGAAATGCCCGTGGGTCAGCATGATGGCCCCGGCTTGCCGGAAGTCTTCCTCCCGGCAGCAATCCAGTTCGCGGTTCAAGGGGAAAAAAGGGTCAAAAAGGAGATGGTAGCCTCCCGAACTCATGAGCAGGGCTGCCGTTCCGTACCAGGTAATTTCCATGGCTGCCTCCTTTAAAGAAAGGGGATAAATTGCCTATTTAATCAAAATAATCATAACCCTCCAGCTAATTTTAGGCAAGGCGAAAGCAAAAAGGAAGCATTTCCATTACGGGGAAGTCTGGAAGAACAGGCCTGAATCCAGGTCTTTATTATTTTTAAGTAATGTTTTATGATTGTATAAGATGCCTGGCTTATGCTAAACGCGGCTCCTCATTAATAAAAATAAAAAAGGATATTCTGGGATATTTGTAGAATTCGTTAATTTAAAATTATACCCGAAATAATGCAATCATTCCACGTTCTGGAATCTTGTTGGTTTGCCGGAGCAGT
>JAKOVL010000181.1 GCA_029782095.1 Bacillota bacterium
TCCATCACGAAGGGGCGCCAGAAGCCGTAACACCTTGTGTATCTGTCTTCCCAAGCGCCTTCCAATTGCTCGAAGTGCGATTCAATGCACTGATAATATGAACTGCGCCGAGGGTGGCGGGGCTTATAAACATCCTGTTCAAGTGTGGGGCAGGTGCTTAACATTTGAAAAATCACCCTAATGTAGAACATGTGTTCGTCATTAGGGTAACACAAACCCCTTGCGGGGGCAAGGGGTTATTTCAACTTCCGCTAATAGACATAATCAGCAGATTACAGCATTGCAAGGTATCGGCTAAAGACCAAGGAACCTGGCCTTTAGGCAATTCTAATCCCCGTTTCCATTACTTCCCTGGCCTCTGGATGATTTTCATTAAAGCATTCGACTAAAAAAGGATGTGGTTCAATCCTGTAATCAACTTTTCGCCGCAATTGCATTAATCACATGTAGGGGGCTGTCCCAAAAGGGCAGCCTTTTTCCATTTTTTGTGGCACAAAATTAATTGGAAATATGCTAGAATTGGAGTATGGACGAGAAAAAGGAAAGACAAAAGGGAAAAGTAGTCTTTAAACCGTATTCGATGGACCAGTTGCGCCTTCCGATGAGTTTGGATGATTTAATTCCGGAAAATCATCTGGCAAGGGTGGTAAATTCTGCGATAGAAGGGATGGATATTGAACCGCTGCTAAAGCAATACAAAGGCGGCGGAGCGGTTTCATGGGGTCATGCAGCCAATTCGGCAGTTCAAGATTTTAACAGGTCCTGCATGCGGAGATAGCCCATGAGGTGCAAAACAGCAACTAAAGCTACATGTGTAGCCAAAGCGAGAAAGAAGCTGTCCAGGAGGGTCCAGTGTTGAAATGTGAGCATGCGGTTGAGGATAAAGAGGTACTGGGCAGCTGAGACCGCGGCTCCCGTAAAGAGCCAGAGCATGAGCCTCGCCGCCGGACGGCGCAGCTCCATCAAGAAATGGGCAAAAAGAATTTCTGCCGGAAGCCAGGTAAAGGCAATCAGCAGCGGAATGCCTCCTGCTGTCAAGAAGTCAATCTGCCCGAAATCCCAGTATCCCAGCATGTTCTGCAGCACTGCGATCTGAAGCACGCCCAGCCCGGCGCCGAAAATAATCCCGTAGGGCAGCAGCAGGCGGATTCTCTCCCGCGGCACCAGCAGTAACACCAGCCCGGCAGCCAGGGCCAGGGCAAGCACCCCAACGAGGTATTTTAAATACAACGGGAGGCCTCCCATTTTGTTTTTCCTGTAATAATATTTCCCCCGCTGAATCTCTTATTCTTTAGCCGGGCGGCCACTCCTGTTTGTAGGAGCCGGGCATGCCCGGCCCGAACCTGCATCGCCTTCATCCCGGAAAACTTAAAAGAGCAAGGCGAGGCATGCCTCGCCCGCCGGTGAGGCACAGGCACTTTCGTAGCAGTTGCTTTTTGCTTTAAACGCAGTTTTTGCATTGTTTTCCGGAAACTGATTATTACAAAAGTAGGGTGTAATTCTTGGGGACAGCCATCTACAGCCGCGCCTTACCTTCTGACTTCTGACTTCTGACTTCCTGCCTCTAATAGCCCGCACCGCGGGCTATAGCTCGGCGCGGCTGAAGTAAAAGGAGGCTGCCGCCAGGACCGCGGCGGCCACGATGAAAGCCGCCGCCAGCGCAGGCAGAAAGTCTGCCGGGACGGCGCTCCCCTTTAAGAGTTCCGCAATCAGCGAACTGAGGCGGTAAGGCATGTATTTCCCAAGCTCGGTCTGGTCAACAAGCAGCTGCGGCAGCCAGAGCAGGATCAGGAAAGCAAAGGCGGCTCCGCCCGCGGCAATCTGGCCGCGCAGCAGCGCCGAAGCGCCGAGTGTGATCGCCAGGATGAGCTCCAGGTAAAGCACCATAAAGAC
>JAKOVL010000183.1 GCA_029782095.1 Bacillota bacterium
TCTGCGGTAAGCAGCACGTAGCGCTGCCCCATTTTTTCCAGCTCATGCCCATCCAGGGTTTCAAGCAGTCCCTCCAGGTTAAAAGCCAGGTATTCAATTACTCCCTGTTCCAACGCTTCTTCGGCATCCAAAGTCAGGTTTTCAGTGACAAATTTCTCGGCCACATCAGCAGGCCGCCCTTTTTCCCGTGCCAGGGAACGCAGATGCTTGGCTAAAAAATTGGCCGTTTTATCATCTGCAGGGGTAGTCCCTTCCGCGGATATGGCTACCGGGTGAGCCGCACCCACGGTGGTGCCGGGAGCCATGGCGGCAATATCGGATCCCAAAACCAGAAACGCGCCGGCCGAAGCGGCGATAGCTCCCTGGGGGGAAACCAGCACAGCTATGGGAACGGCAGCGTTAAGAAAAGCTTCATTTATCTTCAGCGTTGCGTCCACCAGGCCCCCCGGGGTGTTTAAGATAATCACCACCAAGGGGGCGCCTTCTTTTTGGGCTGTTTCCAGGTTGCGCTGGATATACCCAAGCTGTCCCCGGGTAATGGTCCCCTCCACTTTTAAGACATAGATTTCCTCCCCGGCCGCGCCGGCAGGCGCCGCGGCGGCGGCCCATAGTAAAATGCCGGCTCCGGCGATAAGGGCAGCCCTGGCTAACAGCGAAAACAGCTTGGCCTTAATGTGGCGGCACTCCTTTCGATGGGGGCTTTTTAGATTGATCATATTTTAATATAATTTAGCAAACCCGGCAAGAATACCCTCCTAAAAGCTGGAAACGCTTAAAGCCCATGTGTACACCAGTTTAACTGCCGGTTGACGTTGGGAGAAAAATACCGTATAATAAAACTACCTTGGTTATATATAATAAAAAGAGGAAACGTTATGATTACCAAAAAGGCCGAATATGCCATCACTACATTGACAGAACTGGCCAAACTAAAGCCGGGAACCCAAATTACTACTAAGGAGATTGCCCGGCGCCGCAACATTCCCGCCAATCTAATTGTGCAGCTGGTCAGCACTCTCCGCGACGCCGGCCTGGTCACCAGCACCAGGGGACCCGGGGGAGGCATTATGCTGGCCTGCAACCCCGACAATATTAGCCTGCGCCATGTAATCGAGCTCTATGACGGACCGATCGGCATAACCCGCTGCTTGCTGCAGGACGGTCCCTGCAACAACCAGGTTGAATGCTCGCTGCGCGGCGTATGGGCTCAAGCGCAGGCGAAAATGCTGGAAGTACTTGAAGGGGTCACGATTAAGAAGCTGGCGGAAGCGGACCAGGAATTGCGTGCGGAAACGTGAGGAAAAAATGATCAGCTAATCCCCCTAAAGGTTCTTCCCCGGCGCCCCACCTCAGGGCCCGGGGAAGATTTTTAATGGCTACTGCTGAAGCGTACCGTCTACCCCAACCACAATTTCTGTTACCGGAATTTCCTCCCGGCCGGCTTCCTCCAGGGCGGCGCGAACCAACCGCCTCAACCCGAAGCAGCAGCCCACCTCCATGTGGGCCAGAGTGATACTGTTAATGCGGTTTCGTTTGAAGATTTCCACCAGCCGGTCATGGTAGGCACCGGTGTCGTCCAGCTTGGGACAGCCGATTAACAGTGCTTTGCCCTGAAGCAGCTTCCGGTGGAAATCGGCATAAGCAAAGGGTACGCAATCTGCGGCAATGAGCAAATCGCAATTCTGCAGGAATCGGGCCTGCGGGTTAACCAGGTGCAGCTGGATCGGCCAGTGAGAGAGCTCCGGCTCGGGGGCCCCATCTTCTTCTCCTTGCGCTGGCTTCTGCGGCTGCATCCGGCTTGGCCCTTCTTTTAGATCCTGCTCAGCGCTCCCGGCACAGCCACAGGCTGATAGCGGCGCATCATCCTGCCGCAGGGTTTGCAGATGCTCTTTCACCGCTTCTTCATCAAATTCTTCTGCTTCCCGTTCAATGATCTCTATGGCCCCCTGGGGGCATTCACCCAGGCAGTTTCCCAGGCCGTCACAAAAACGGTCGCTAATCAGGCGAGCTTTACCGTCAATTATCTGCAGGGCGCCTTCCGCACATGAGGGAATGCACAACCCGCAGCCGTCACACTTCTCTTCGTTAATTTTTATAATTTTGCGCAGCACTTTCGCCATCATTCTTTCCCTCCATATTTATTACTAGGCAGCGACACCGCCGCAGCCCTCCGCCTTTGCCCCGCCCCGGTGCCGTTTATGATCCTAACAACTCCACCAGAAACTTCCCCGCTTCGTCCTCAAAGGTTTGGCCGTGCCATTGCTGAAGCAGTGTGCGGGCTTTAGCCACCGCTTCCACCGGGAAATGATGCTCTTCAATGAGTTTATTTAAAAATAGTTCGCTATCGTTGAGCCGGCCCAACTCTCCGACTCCCAGAACCACCAGGGCAATCAGTACAGGCAGCGGATCCGCTTTTTCTTCCCTGCACTTTTCTTCAGCCGCCGAGAGCTTTTCTTTTAACTTTTTCTGCTGCAGGGGCAGCCCGGGGAGCAAGCGCGACAGTTCCTGCTCCAGCACCTGGCGCAGCGGCAGCGGTGCTGTGCCCCGCGCGGCCACACCCAGGCACTGCTCGGCGTAGGCGCACCACTCTGCGCAGCCCAGGTTAAAGCGCGGATTGGCCACTTTTTGCTTGCACTGCGGGCAGCGGACCCGAATGTCGGTTTTCCAAAATTCGATTAAAGCACCGCAGTGCGGGCACGGTTCCTCATGAATATCTTCCGCAGTCCAGTAGCGGGTATCCTGCCCGGGGCATTTTGATGAAATCATGAGAGCGCCTCCTCATATATAACTTAATTAGTTAGTTATATTATAGTGGCTTTTCGTAGATTTGGCAACCACTTTTTTTTGTAGTTAACAGGCAGAATTCTGGCCCTAACGGGCGGGCTTGCTCCTATCCCTATTCTGTCTTTAACTCCGAATAAACAAAGGGGGTCATCCCAAATGTCAGTTGGGACGACCCCTCGCTTACTTCTCCTAAAAACCACAAGATTGTCTCTACCTACTCTCCATACACCCAATGATCACGGGAAGCCTGGTAGCGGCATATTTCTTCCTCTTTAAAGAAGAGCTCGATTTCACGCTGCGCGCTTTCCGGAGAATCGGATCCGTGTACAACGTTGTTTCCGGTAAAAACGGCCAGGTCTCCCCGGATGGAGCCCGGGGCTGCTTTCCGCGGGTCGGTGGCGCCAATAAGGTTGCGGGCCTGGGCAACGACGTCGTCCCCCTCCCAGACCATGGCCACAACTGGTGCCGAAGTAATGAAGGCAACCAGGCTCTTATAAAAAGGTTTGCCCTGGTGCTCCCCGTAGTGCTTTGCCGCCAGTTCCGGCGATATTTGCATCATTTTCATGGCGATGAGCTTTAGCCCTTTTCTTTCCAACCGGCTGATCACTTCGCCAATCAGGCCCCGCTGCACTCCGTCGGGCTTCACCATAATAAAGGTACGTTCTTTTTGTTTCACTAATCTTACCTCCATTGCCTGCCCGGCAACCCCGGTTCAGTTGCCTGATTTTGTCCCGGCCCCGGCTGGGAACGGCTGCAACGTTCCCAGGGGCCCTGCCTCCCTTCAGGAACGAAGGGAGGTCTATGGGGGCTAATAAGTAGTTAACAACTTATCGTCATCAATGACTACGGTGGTGCTGTCTCTACGTTTGCGGATATCCCTGGGTATGGCAAACATGCCCCGATGAGTTTCGCTGTCGTAAAAGGACAGTTCCAGTTTTCGCTCCGCAGCGCGGATGTCGATCTCTGCCGGATCAAATTTCCCCAGATCGCTGTCCTTAGAGACGATGGCGAAGCTCCAGTCGGTGTTAAATGAGGGAATGAAAGCCCGGTAAGACAATACTTTGGGCATTACCTGCTTGATAGTGTTAAATATGGCGGTATGCGCATCAATAAAGGCGTAGCTGAAATCGCCGCCTTGCAAGGCGAGGATGCCGCCTTCCAGCAGTCTCTCTTTGATGAGCCGGTAAAACTGCCACGTGAAAAGACGCCGCGCCGGACCCTCCTCCACCGGTTCGGGAATATCGCTGATAATGATATCGAAGCGGACATCGTTCTCCTCCAGGTAACGCCGTGCATCCAGGTGCAGCAACTCTACCCGGGGATCATCAAAAGAACCTTGGTGCCACTGCGGCAAGTATTTCTTGCATAGATTTACCACCTCTTCATCGATATCAACCATGACCACTTTCTCTACAGCAGGGTGGCGCAGGACTTCGCGCAGGGTAGCCCCTTCCCCGCCGCCAATTACCAGCACGCGGCGCGGGCGGGCATGCATAAGCATGGCCGGATGAACCAGCGCTTCATGGTAGATATATTCATCGCTTTCCGCAGATTGGATTTTGCCGTCCAGGATCAGGATGCGACCATATAAATATGTATCAGCAATCTCTACCTGCTGAAACTGTGTCCGCTTGCTAACGATATATTCTTTAACCGCAAACATGTGGGCAGTAACTGGTGAAGTCTGCTCGATAAACCATTTATGCTCTTTGGAAGACAAGCCTGGTCCTCCCTCCGTCCTGATTAAACGCGGCAGGCCTGGGCCGGCAGACCTGCCGCGAAAATTGTGATACAGCTAGTTATACTTGACGCCTCAACGGGGCTAGTAGTTTGCCGCCGGTTTATGCTGCAAAGGGACATCAAAGATGCCGCGCTTTATTTCACGGGCAGTCATATTCTGGGCCGCAAACTTCTGTTTCAAGTAATTGCACGATACCCATGGGTCAACAGTCTGACCGCATGTAAAAATGTCAACAGCGGCATATCCGAATTCCGGCCAGGTGTGGATAGCCAAGTGTGATTCCGAAATTACTACCACGCCGCTGACTCCCTGGGGGCTAAATTTGTGGAAAACGGTTTCCCGTATTTCAGCTCCCGCCTCCAGGGCTGCAGCCACCATATCCTGCTCGATCTGAGCGGGATCATTCAGCGTTTCTGCCGGGCAGCCGTAGAACTCGGCCAAAATATGACGGCCTAAAGCGCTCATCTCTGATACCTCCTTGTATCCTTTTTTTGTGAAAAGCATCAAGATACATTTTAACAAATTAATTTTAAAAGTCAATTGCGTAGGGAAAAAATAATACATAAAAATCGGCAGATTCCATGGAGAAAAAACGGCATAAAAATTGCAAGAATTTATTTTCATTTGCCTAACCCACGCCTGTCGTGTTAAACTAAAAGTGTTAAAGGATTCACATACAGTATCTAAGTTCCAAAAACCGCAGCACTACATTACATAATACTATAAGATGAAAAGGAAGTAGAAAGATGAAGAACTTGGATTTTCTATTCACCCCAAAACAAATTGCAGTTATCGGCGCTTCTAAATCCCCCCAAAAAATTGGCTATGCCATCATCGACAACATCATTAAAAGCGGGTACCAGGGCAAGGTTTATCCGGTCAACCCCAAGGAAAAAGAGATCGCCGGTTTGAAGTGTTACCCTGCCATCGGTGAGATTCCAGAAAAAGTGGACCTGGCTGTGCTTTCTGTGCCCGCCCACGTAACCCTGAAAGCGGCCCAAGAATGCGGTGAAGCCGGAGTTAAGGGCCTTATCGTCATCACCGCAGGCTTTAAAGAAGTGGGCGGTGAAGGCCTCAAGAAGGAGAAAGAGCTGCTGAACGTGTGCCGCCGTTACAATATGCGCATGATCGGGCCCAATTGTGTCGGCCTGATGGATACGCATACTCCTTTAAACGCTTCCTTTGCCCGGGGCTTCCCCGAAAAGGGCAGCATCTCCTTTATCTCACAAAGCGGCGCTATGCTGCTGTCGATCCTGGACTGGAGTTTCAGCAGGGGCCTGGGTTATTCACGCTTTATCAGCTTAGGCAATAAAGCAGACCTGAATGAAATAGATTTCATCGAGAGCTGCGCCAAAGACCCCAACACCAAGGTGATCCTCTGCTACATAGAAGATGTGACGGACGGGGACAGATTCGTAAAGGTCTGCGCCGAGGCATGCAAACTTAAACCGATTATCATTCTCAAATCGGGCACCAGCGCCGCCGGCGCCCAGGCGGCCAGTTCGCATACCGGAGCCCTCGCCGGCAGCAACAGGGCCTATGACACCGCCTTTCACCAGAGCGGAGTGCTGCGCGTCAGCGACATGAACGACCTGTTTGACCTGGCATCTGCTTTCGCCACCCAGCCGCTGCCTGCGGGTGATCGTGTCGCCATTGTTACCAATGCCGGAGGCGCGGCCATAGTGGCCACAGACACCGTGGAGAAGTACGGCCTGCAAATGGCCCGTTTTAGCAAAGAGACCATAGACAAGCTGCGCGAAAACCTACCCGCAGAGTCTAACATTTATAATCCCGTCGATATTCTCGGCGATGCCCGGGAAGAGCGCTACCGCTTTGCCCTGGAGCAAGTGCTGCAGGATGAAAACGTGGACAATGTCCTGGTGCTGCTCTGCCCCACAGCGGTAATTGAACCGGAAAAAACGGCCAAAACCATCATTGAAATGAAAAATGCCTACCCCCAAAAGCCAATTTTTGCAGTATACATGGGCGGCCAGGCCCTGGCCGGGGGCAGAAATATTTTGATCCAGGAGGCGGTGCCCACGTTTACATTCCCGGAGCCGGCGGTGCGGGCGGTGCAGGGCTTGGTACGCTACGCCAATTTTAAAAAGCACCGTACCACAGCCAAGCCGGTTCAGCTAAAAGGCCTGGATCAAAACGCGGTTAAAGCTACTTTCTACGATGCATTAAAAGACCGCCGCCTTGCTCTCCTGGGATATGAAGCATCCCGCGTAATGGAAGCTTACGGCATTCCCATCAGCAAAATCGAGCTGGCCACCACCGCTGCGGAAGCACAGGCCATCAGTGAAAAGATGGGCTACCCGGTAGTATTAAAAATATCATCGCCGCGCATTGCCCATAAAACCGATGTGGGCGGTGTAGAAATTGGTTTGCACGACAGTAAAGCCGTGGCCAAGGCATTTGAGAGGATCATGGACCGGGTGAAGCACCATCTCCCCGACGCACCGATTTACGGCGTTGAGGTGCAGAAGATGGTTGATGAAGGGGTTGAAGTAATCATCGGCATCTCCCGCGATGTGCAATTCGGCCACCTGGTGGTATTCGGCCTGGGCGGCATCTATGTCAATCTCTTTGAAGATGTTTCTTTCCGTCTGGCCTCCGCCCTTACCACCAGGGAAGCGGTTCTGGAGATGATCTCCGAAACCAAGGCCTATTCTCTCCTGAAAGGCTACCGCGGCAAAAAACCGGCGGATATGGACGCCTTGATCGATGCCATTCTGCGCACGGCTCGCCTGGCGCGGGATTTTAAAGAAATTACCGAGATGGATATAAACCCGCTCAGGGTGCACCACCGGGGCGCCACTGCCCTGGATGTGAAGATTACCATTGAACAGGCCGGCCTGTAGCACGGTCAAATGCAAAATGAGGTGAAACAAGGATGAAAACCATTTATTTTTCCGGTAAAGCCGGGGATGGGAAAACAGCCAGCGCCCTGGGAATCGCCCTTAAATTGCAGGAGAAAGAATTTAAAGTTTCTTATTTTAAACCCCTCGGTTTTCAAAGAGGAGCGGTTAAAAAAGACGACCCCGACGTATTTCTAATGCGCGAAGTGCTGAAACTCCCTTTTTCCAGCGAAACCATTTCACCGTTTGCGGTTAACCCCCACTATCTTACCGGGCATTTTTTCCAGGAAAAGGATAACCTGCCCGAGAAGATTAATGAGGCCCACGCCCGCTGCGGCGAAGGCTACGATGTCCTCCTGGTGGACGGCGGGATGTTCCCCTTTGCCGGTCGCAACCAGGGCCTGGACGACTTTAACCTGGCGGAACGGTGGCGGGCCGGGGTTGTTTATGTTTTAAAACCAGATGATGACTTCGACCTGGACCAGGGGCTGCTCTACCTGGACCTATGGACCTACCGCAATGTGAAGGTAATCGGTTGTATTTTCAACAATGTTTCCCGCACCCAGTGGGAGAAAACACGGACGGTCTACAAACCGCTTCTGGAGAATAAAGGGATCCCCGTGCTGGGCGCTATACCCCGCAAAACTGAAATTGCTGCTCCCACGGTAGCGGAGTTTTACGAGGTTCTGCAGGGAGAAATCCTGGCCGCGCCGGATCAGATGAACCGCCTTGTGGAAGAGGTGGTAATCGGCACCATGACCACCGAAAGTGCGCTCAGCTACCTGCGCCGGGCGCCCAACAAGGCCCTCATTACCGGGGGAGACCGCAGCGACATGGCCATGACTGCCCTGGAAACCAGCACCTCTGTCATTATTTTCACCGGCGGACTCTATCCCGACGTGCACGTGCTTTCCCGGGCCGAAGAAAAGGGAGTACCGGTTATCCTGGTTCATACCGACACATATACCACCGTAGAAAATCTCCACTCCGTGTACCGCAGCATCCACCCGCAGAACGCGGAGGCCATACGCATTGTCAAAAGGAATGTTGAAAAACATATCACCCTGCAACCGGTTTTAGATTTTTTACAGGGTAAATGACGGATGCAACGCCGGGGGTCGTCCCAAAAGTCAGCTGGGACGACCCCTTGTGTTTATTCTCTGAAATCAGCGGCTGCTTCCCTTAATTATTGCAGCCTTTTCTTGATGTAATTCCCAAGGCCATGACGGGCCAGGCATGCATAATCCCCTTCACTGCCGTAATCGCATCGACAGCGCTATTTAATGGCAGCTTCCCCAGCTGCGCATTTTACCAGATGATGCTCCGGAATTAATCATCCAGGCTCGTTGAAAGGCACGGTTGGTCCATCAAATCCGTTTTAAAAGATCTTTTCATGATAGGAAAATGGCCGCCGCTGTCGAATACATTTCGACAAAAAGTTTAAGGAGATGGAGCATGCCTCCGGATATTGCCCCCAGCCCACTGTCCGCCCCCCGTTACCGTAAAAGAAAACGGCGGCGGCTTTTTTTTCCGCTCACTTTTTTCTGCCTCGTCCTTTTACTTCTGGCTGCCGCCGCCTATTTTTTCCCCGGGCTTTTGCAGGCGCCCCCATATGGGAGCACGGCCCTGGTCATCGGCAGCGAATTTATTGGTGAAGCTTTGGTCCGGGTGGAAGAACGCGAAATATTGATCCATGTCCAAGCCCTTAAAGAACACCTGGATCCGCATTTCTTCTGGGATGATTCCGAAAAAACGGCGGTCATTACTACGGCTGACCGGGTGATACATATGCAGACCGATAATCTTACTGCGGAGGTAAATCTTCGCCCGGTAGAGCTGCAGTTTCCCCTGCGTGAAATTGAGGGAGAGCTTTTTCTGCCCCTGCTCTTTCTCTCCGATTTTTATGGGTTCAAGGCAACCCATTTCCCGGAAACCGATACTGTTGTCATTGACCGGTACGATGACAGCGCCTTCCTGGCCGAGGTCAAAGCAGGTTCAGTGCGGCTGCGCACGGGCCCCGGCCTGCGCTACCCCTACCGGGCCGCCCTTAACCGCGGGGACAGGCTGCGCCTGGAGATGCCTGCGGCCGGGCGATGGGCCCTGGCGCGAACCGGCACAGGGATAACCGGTTATGTGCCCTTAAACACACTGGAGCTTAAAGGCCCGTACCCCGCGCCGGATCCCCCGCCGCAAATCGCGCCCGCGAAACAGCCGCAGCAGCCGCCGCAGCCCCTGGTCATGACCTGGGAATTTACATATCCTAACCCCGATGTCAATACCATTGGGGCAATGCCCCCCCTTAAAGTTATCTCTCCCACCTGGTTCCACCTGCGGGACGGTGAAGGAAATCTGCGCAACCTGGCAGATCCCGCCTATGTCAAATGGGCCCGGGAGCGCGGCTATTACATCTGGGCCCTGGTGAGCAATGATTTCAACCCGGACCTCACCGCCCAGGTCCTCTCCAGCTCGGCGCTGCGGCGCAAAGTTATCGACCAGATCCTGATTTATGCCCGCCTTTACGGCCTGGATGGCATTAACCTGGACTTTGAAAACTTTCATTATTCTATCGGCCATCTCTACACCCAGTTTGTCCGTGAATTGGCGCCGCTCTGCCGTGAAGCGGGACTGGTCCTTTCGGTGGATGTGAGCATGATTTCCATGGAACCGTACTGGAGCCGGGGTTATGACCGCGGCGCCCTGGGCGAAGCTGCGGACTACGTGGTGCTGATGGCCTACGATGAACACTGGGAAGGCTGCCCCGTGCCCGGTTCAGTGGCCTCCCTGCCCTGGGTGGAAAGGGGCTTGCAGCAGGTGCTCAAAGAAGTGCCGCCAGAGAAACTGATTTTAGCGGTGCCCTTCTATACCAGGATATTCCAGGTTGAAAATACTGCCGGCGGCGATGCGCAGGTCAGCTCCCGTTCGTACGGCATGGAGCGGGCGGAAGAAATTATTGCCGGCAAGGATTACACCCTGGAATGGGACAGCCGGGCCCGCCAGCATGTGGTGCGTTTCAGCGAAGGAGAGTCAACCTATCATCTCTGGCTGGAGGACAGCGATTCCATGCGGCAGCGCCTAGAGCTGGTTAAACGCTACAACCTGGCCGGGGTGGCCGGATGGAGGCGCGGCCTGGAGAAGGCGGAAATCTGGGATTTAATCAGCGAAGTGTTAACCCCCTCTCCCTAACCCGACGCACCGAGCACCTGGACATTAAAAACAGGCAAGTTATCCATGTTCGGTCGTCCCACTGCTGATCGCTATTCAAGCCAACTGTCCCCATCCTGACTCTTCCCGTTTTCTCCTGAATTCTTAATTCTGGGTTCTGAATTCCCTTATACTGTAAGAAGTTTGGACTCCCAACTGCCCTCTCCCCTCCTCCCTCCTTTTCAGCTGCTGCATCCGTCACAAAACCCGACCGGCTTAATATTATAAATATGTGCAACGACTAAATACCAGAAGAGGAGGGTAGATAAAATGAAACGAGCATACTTAGCTGCTGCCGCGGCCCTGGTACTGATCCTGCTCATGATCCTGCCCTGGGGCTGCGGGGAAAGCAGCGATCTGACCAAGGTGCGGCTTAACGAGGTAACCCACTCTGTCTTCTATGCGCCGCTTTATGTGGCCATTGACCTGGGCTACTTCGAAGAAGAAGGCCTTGAGCTGGAAATAACCACCGGGCAGGGAGCTGACAAAGTCATGACTGCCCTGCTGTCGGGCCAGGCTGATATCGCGTTTATGGGGCCGGAGGCCACAATCTATGTTTACAATGAGGGCCAGGAGGATTACGCGGTCAGCTTTGCCCAGTTAACGCAGTGCGACGGCTCTTTCCTGGTGGCACGGGAGCCGGACCCCGATTTCACCTGGGATAAAGTCCGCGGCGCCACCATTATCGGCGGCCGGGCCGGCGGCATGCCCCTGATGACCCTGGAATACGTCCTGAAAAAGAACGGCATCATTCCCGGAGAAGACGTTGAAGTGCTGACCCATATCCAGTTCGCCCTGATGGCCGGCGCCTTTACCGGCGGCGAGGGGGACTACGTAACCCTGTTTGAGCCCGTAGCGGCCACCCTGGAACTGGAAGGCTCAGGGTTTGTGGTGGCCTCGGTGGGTGAAGACAGCGGCCGGGTCCCCTACACGGTCTTTGCTGCCCGGAAGAGCTACATGGAAAGTAATCCGGAAATAATCCAGAGCTTCACCAATGCCATTTACCGCGCCCAAATCTGGGTGCAGGAGCACAGCCCCAGCGAAATTGCGGCAGCCATAGCCCCTGCCTTCCCGGAGGTGGATCTGGAGGTTCTTACCGCCGTGGCCCAACGCTATAAGGAAATTGATGCCTGGGCCCATTCACCCGTATTTACCGCCGAATCGTTTGACCGGCTGCAGGATATCATGGAGACTGCCGGTGAGCTGGAGCAAAGAGCACCGTATGACAAGCTGGTAACCAACTCGTTTGCCGAAGAGGCCATCCGCTTGAGCGGCGTCAATTAGCAAACAGAAAGGAAGATCATGGTGAGGGCGGCCCCCCTTGTAAAAGTTGAAAACCTGTCCATAAAATATCATACACCGGAAGGGGAGATCACCGCCCTCCAGGATATCTCCTTCGGGGTTATGCCCGGAGAATTCATCAGCATTGTCGGGCCCAGCGGCTGCGGCAAATCTACCTTGCTCAACGCGCTGGCCGGACTAATCAAACCCACCTCCGGGAAAATCACGATCATGGATCAGCCCGTTAACGGGCCTACACCCCTGGTCGGCTATATGCCGCAGAGCGACCAGCTTTTCGAGTGGCGGACCATCTATAAAAATGTTCTGCTGGGGCTGGAAGTGCAAAACAAGCTTACACCGGAAACCAGGGCTTACGCCAAAAATCTATTGGAAAAATACGGGTTAAAGGAATTTATGCAGGCCCGCCCCAACCAGCTTTCCGGCGGCATGCGGCAGCGGGTGGCGCTGATCCGGACCCTGGCCATAAATCCGGAGATACTGCTTCTCGATGAAGCTTTCTCCGCCCTGGACTACCAGACCCGCCTCATCGTGGCCGACGAGGTCAAACAGATCATTAACGAGGAACATAAAACTGCGATCCTGGTCACCCACGATATTGCCGAAGCCATCAGCATGGCCGACCGGGTCATGGTCCTCACCCGCAGGCCGGGGCGAATCAAAAATATCCATCCCATTGAGCTTAGCTGCAGCGTCAGAACACCGATTAAATGCCGCGAAGCTCCCGAATTTAGAGACTATTTTAATTTAATCTGGAAGGAGCTGGACATCCATGTCGCCTGAACGGCCTTTTACTGGCATCTCGCCGGACCATCTGCGCTACCTTAAAGAGCAGAAAGCTTATAAAAATAAAGTGCTCCTCTTCCAGATCCTGCTGCTGGTTGCCTCTATCGCTTTTTGGGAGGCGGCCACGCAACTGCGCTGGATTGATCCGTTTATCTTCAGCTCCCCCTCCCGGGTGGTGAATACACTGCTTTCAATGCACCACCAGGGCGACCTTTACTACCACATCGGCATAACCCTCTATGAAACAGCAGCCGGTTTTATCCTGGGGACGATCATCGGCACTGTGATCGCCGTGATCCTGTGGTGGTCCGACTTTTTGGCCAAGGTGCTGGATCCGTACCTGGTTGTCTTAAACAGTCTCCCCAAAATCGCCCTGGGCCCCATTATTATTGTCTGGTTCGGCGCTGGAGCAACGGCCATTATAGTGGTAGCCCTGTTGATTTCGGTAATCGTGACCATACTGGGGGTATACAGCGGATTTGCCCAGGTTGATCCCGACAAGGTAAAGCTTTTAAAAACCTTCGGTGCCACCAGGCTGCAAGTATTGCAAAAAGTGATCCTGCCGGCCAGCATCCCCACCATCATCGCTGCCTTAAAAATTAATGTGGGCCTCTCCTGGGTTGGAGTCATTGTCGGTGAATTCCTGGTGTCCCGCGCCGGCCTGGGTTATCTCATCGTTTACGGGGGCCAGGTCTTTCGCCTGGACCTGGTCATGGCCAGCGTGATAATTCTCTCCCTCGCTGCTGCGCTCATGTACCAGGGGGTCGTGTACCTGGAAAAATTCTTCACCAGATAGGAAGCTCAGGAGTGGCTCACCTGCTCCCTTTTGTCCCAAAAAAGCTTCTTTCTCTTAAAAATAAAAAAATAATTTGTCAATTAAGCAGGAAATTGTTAGCAGGAAATAGAATGTTCTCTTGTTACAAGCAGCAATTAATTTATGTTGATAAATTGTTTGGAGAAGGAGGCATAAAATGAACTCCAACAACTTTTTAACCGTAGATGACGCTCTCAGCTTAAACCGTAAACAGACCCTTGACATGTACAGGGAGTATGTCAACTCCGGCCTGGCGGACATGCTGGCCGCGGCAGACCTGGATATAAATTTCGTCCAGGCGGAAGGAACCTTAGTGTGGGATGATGAGGGCAAAGAGTACCTTGACCTATACGCCGGCGCCGGCACTTTGAACCTGGGCCATAATCCGCCGGCCGTTTACGACGCCATCAACAAGGTTAAAGGAGCACCGGTGCTGCTGCAGCCGTACCTGTCCAGGTTAACCGCCGCCCTGGCCCATAACCTGGCCTTGATGGCGCCCGGTGAACTAAAACACTGCTTTTTCTGCAACAGCAGCTCCGAGGCGGTCGAGGCTGCCCTGAAGCTGGCCCGGGCCGCCACCGGCAGGAAACGCATGGTCTATTGCGACGGGGCCATGCACGGCTATACCCTGGGGGCCCTCTCTGTGAGTGGCGGAGATTTCTATTGCCGGCCTTTTGCACCCCTGCTCCCCGAGTGCCAGAAGATTCCTTACGGTGACACCATCGCCCTGGAAATGGTTTTGCGGGATGAGCAGGCAGCCTGCTTTATCGTTGAGCCGATCCTGGTAGAAGGCGGGGTAATCATCCCCGACAAAGGTTATTTGCAAAAAGTAAGGGAAATCTGCAACCGCTATGGCACCCTGCTGATTGTTGATGAAACTAAAACGGGATTGGGACGCTGCGGCTCAGTTTTCGCCTGCACCCAGGCAGAAACAATTCCCGATATTATCTGCCTCCCCCGCTTTTTAGGGGGCGGCGTCATCCCGGTTAGCGGGATTATCACCACTGAAGAGCTGTGGAAAAAAGCATATGGTGACAGCGAAAGCTGCCTGATGCACACCTCTTCATTCGGCGGAAATGCGCTGGCCATGGCGGCGGCGTTAACCGTGCTCAATGAGACCATTGATCAAGAGCTCTCTTTACAGGCGCAGGAAAAAGGAGCTTACCTCCTTCAGAAGCTGGAGGAGTTGGCTGCAGAGTACAACCAGATACGAGAAGTACGCGGTGAAGGGCTGCTTATCGGCATCGAATTCAATCCGCCTGCGGATAATATCCGGCAAAACATTGCCGGCAAACAGGCTGCCGGCCAGGGGGACGAGCTGCTGTCTTCCCTGGTGGTGAAAGATCTGCTTAAACGTCATCGCATCATCTGCAGCTGCAGCCGCAACAATCCCTTGGTTCTGCGGGTTGCCCCCTCCATCAAAATCACCTACGAGCAGATGGATATGTTTGTGGAAGCTCTGCAGGACACACTGGAGAAGCTTCTCGGATCAATTGAGGCGCCGGCAGTGCAGCCTGCACTGGCCCCGGTGCTGATCGTAGCCCATGACGATGCTTTTCCACCCTGGGTATTCCTGCAAGAAGGTGCTTCCACGGGCATCAGCGTGGACATTTTTACAGAGCTGGCCCGGCGCAACAATGTCACCATTAAATTTATTGGCGCCACCTGGTCCAGCATATTTCCCCTGTTGACCAACAAGCAAATTGATCTGATCTTGAATGCGGGCTGGCCAAACCAGTATCTGGATGACTTCCCAATTATCGCCTCAGAACCGTACGCCCAATTCGAGTCACACCTGTTTATGAAGAGAGATCCTTCGGAGCCAAGAATATCAATTAGCCTCGAGGATCTTGAAGGCAAGCGCATCGGCGTCCAGAGAGCGGGCATAGTTGCTTCGCTGCTCAAGAAAACGGGCGCTGAAGTGGTTGAGTATGACAACGACACCCTGAGCTTCCTCGATCACTTTTGGAATAAAACCGATTATGTCGCCGCGGAAAAGATGGTGGGCCTGAATTTAAACCAGACTTTTTTCCAGGGCTGCTTCCAGATTGTCAGTGAGCCGATCAACCGGCAGCAGGTGGTCTGCCTGGCCCACAAGGACAACAGCGCCCTGATAGCAAAAATTAATGAGGAGATTGAATCCCTCAAAAAAGAAGGAGTTATCGAGCAGATCTATGAGAAATACAATAGAATCGGCGGCCCCCGCAGACTGGAAGCGAGGATCAGGGCCGTTAAAGGATAAAGACCGTCGCAGCGAGGGGCTGCCCTTTGGGGACAGCCCCCTTTTTTTATAATCTTCCGGCATAGAATGATATAAGGATCATTTAAATAGAATATTCCAGCTGCCGCTCCATCGTTTCGCTTGCTGCCGGCTATTACTTTCAAGCCGAAAAGCTATTTTTTGTGCTGACACCCGCTGAATAATCTGGTAAACTGAGATTAAAGATACGAGGTTGTTAATTTTGGTCATATATTTAAACTATTTATATTATACACTACACATTTATCAAAGGAGGAGATTGTACAATGTTGGGCGGGTACATGGGGAAGGTCCTTGACGTGAATTTAAGTAACGGGGAAATCAAGGCTTACGCTTTACCTGAACGGCTGCTGACCCTTTACGTGGGCAATAAAGGTCTCGGCGCAAGGCTGCTGTACGAATTAACCCCTCCCGGCGTAGACCCGCTCGGCAGCGACAACGTTTTAATTATAACCACCGCCCCTCTTACCGGTACCGGAGCACCCAGCAGCAACAGGTTTAATGTTACCACCAAGTCCCCGCTTACCGGCGCCATTGTAAACTCGAACTGCGGCGGCGATTTCGGGGTACACCTGAAAAAAGCCGGCTATGATGCCCTTATTATCAGGGGGAAAGCACCGCGGCCGTCGCGGCTGGTAATCGAAGGAGACAGGGTTGAGATTGTGGACGCGGCGGATTTATGGGGACTGGACACACATAAAACCCAGGAAAAACTTCTTTCCAAAACCGGCAAAATTGTCATCGGGCCAGCCGGAGAAAACCTGGTCAAGTATGCTGCCATTGTCTCCGGTGATCGGGTGGCCGGCCGGGCCGGGGTGGGAACGGTCATGGGCAGCAAGTACCTGAAAGCGGTCACGGCTACAGGCAGCCTAAAGCCCCAGCCGGCCCAAAAAGAACTCTTCAAAGAAACCTGCCGCAAATGGCGGGAGCTTTCCCGCTCTCATCCGGCTACCGGCGAACAGCTGCCCCGCTTTGGCACCGCAGCCTTTGTTAATATTTGCAGCGCCACTCATACCCTGCCTACCCGCAATTTCCAGTCCGGGCAATTTGAACAGGCCGAAGCGGTCAGCGGTGAAACCCTGGCCGAAAAACATCTCGTCAGAAACGTAGGCTGCCTGGGCTGTCCCATCGCCTGCGGCAGGCAGGTCATGCTGAACGGAATGAAAATAAAGGGGCCGGAGTATGAAACGGTGGGGCTGCTCGGTCCGAACCTGGCCATCGGCGAGCTGGAACCAATCATTGAATGGAACTACCTGGCCGACCTTTACGGCATCGATACCATCAGCCTGGGGGGAGTGCTCGGCTTCGTTATGGAGGCCGGCGAAAAGGGCCTTTTAAAAACAGATCTATCTTTTGGCAAGACCGCCAACATTACCAAGGCCATTGAAGATATCGCCTACCGGCGCGGCTTTGGCGACGAAATGGCGGAGGGAACGCGCTTCCTGGCCCAAAAATACGGCGGCATGGAATTCGCCATGCAGAGCAAGGGGCTGGAGCTGGCCTCCTACGAACCGCGGGGTGCCGTAGGGCACGGCCTCGGCTATGCCGTGGGCAGCCGCGGCGGATGCCACATCGCCGGAGGGTATTGTATTTACCTGGAAGCCAACGGACCGATTACTGTGGACCCGCTGACAGTGCAGGGCAAGCCGGGCCTGGTAATCTTAAACCAGAGCACCCTGGAGGCGATCAGCACCCTGGGGTGCTGCATCTTTACCACCTACATGATGCTGCCCCGCAAGCTGCTGGAGCTCAATGCCCGCTCCCGGTTTGTATCGCGAACCTTAAGGTTCAGCTTCCAGAAGGGCGGAAACCTTATCGGCAGAGCCCTGGCCCTGCCCGCCTGGACCCTTCCCATTAAACCGCCCTTTATCTCTTTTCCCCAGGCGGAAGCCCACGCCCACTGCACCGGCCGCCGCTTCACCATGGGTCAGATGATTGAACTGGGCAAGCGGACCCTGACCATGGATCGCCTTTACAACGTACGGGAAGGCCTCTCGGCCAAAGATGACACCCTGCCGGCCAGGCTGACCGAAGAGCTGCAGCGATCCGAGGAGCCGCGCTCGCGGGTGCCCCTCTCGCAGATGCTGCCCCTTTACTATCGCATGCGCGGCTGGAGCGCCGACGGCATCCCTACCGAAAAAACCTTGCGGCGGTTGAAGATTGAACAAAGCAATATGCTGTAAGCGGCGAAACGCTGCTCCCTGCCGCCTCGATACAACCCGGGGCGGCAGGCAAATTTAGCCGGCCTGCCGGATCGAGTGAATGACGCTTCTCCGGCACGGGCGACCCGCCCTAAAAAACCAGATGAACAGGCAGCGGACTTAAACCGGTTCACCTG
>JAKOVL010000190.1 GCA_029782095.1 Bacillota bacterium
CATGCTTTTCTCTCTTTTTTTTACGCTTATTCAACCATACACCAGGAGGAGGGATAATCATGGAAGGCATTGAGAATTTCTCCATGGACTTTTTTTCGCTGAAAGGGAAGAACGCCATTGTCACCGGCGGCAACACCGGCCTGGGGCAGTCCTTCTCACTGGCCCTGGCCAAGGCCGGAGCCAACGTGTTTATCCCGAGCATTCAAGAAGGGGACGAGATTATCAAGCTCATCGAGGCCGAAGGAACAAAAGCTGCACTTTTACACGTTGATCTTACCCAAAGCGGCGCCGCGGCGAAGGTGATCCGCTCCTGCGTGGATGCCTTCGGCTCCGTGGATAGCCTGGTCAACAGCGCCGGCCTCTGCATCAATGAGAAGGATGTCCTCTCCTTCGGCCGGAAACAGTGGGACCTCATGACCGCCATTAACTTTACCGCGCCCTTCGAGTTAAGCTATGAAGCGGCTAAATTCATGATTCCGCAGCGCAGCGGCAAGATTATCAACATCTGTTCTCTCTTTTCCTTCCTGGGCGGCCGCTGGTCCCCGGCCTATGCCGCCACCAAGCACGGGCTGGCCGGCCTCACCAAGGCCTACAGCGACGAGCTGGCGGAGTACAACATCCAGGTAAACGGCATCGCTCCGGGCTACTATGCCACTGAAATAACCGCCGATACGAGGCGCGACCCTGCCGCAAACAAGAGAGTGCTGGACCATATTCCTGCCGGCCGCTGGGGCGAGCCCCTGGACCTGATGGGCGCCGTCGTTTTCCTGGCCAGCAGGGCCTCCGATTATATCAACGGCCATATCCTGGTGGTCGACGGCGGCTACCTGGTCCGCTAAGGGCGTCCGGTAATTGCGAAGGGAGGCAATGAAACGAAGATGGGTAAGAAATACTTAATTGGCGTAGACGGCGGTTCGCAGAGCTCCAAGGTGGTCATCTTCGACCTGGAGGGGAATATCATCTGCGAGGGAAGGCAGGAGCTGAGGCCCATGCATCTGCCTGCGCCGGGCGTAGCGGAGCACCCGGATGACGACCTGTGGGATTCGCTGGTGGCGGCAAGCCGCCAGGCCATGGAGCGGTTTCCGGGGAACAAATCCGACATCATCGGCCTTGGCCTCTGCACCATCCGCTGCTGCCGGGTTTTGCTTAAAGAAGACGGCAGCCTGGCCGCACCGGTAATCAGCTGGATGGATCTGCGCCTCTCCAGGCCTTACGAGCATACCAATCCCGAAGTTAAATACGTGACCACCACCACCGGCTACATGACGCACCGGCTCACGGGGGAGTTCAACGATACGGCGGCCAACTACGAGGGCCAGTGGCCCATCGACAAGGATACCTGGCAGTGGAGCAAAGACGAGGCCGTCATCAAGCAGTACAACATCCCGCGGGAGATGCTCTTCAACCTGCTGCCCCCGGCCAGGATTGCCGGCTACCTCACCGAGGAGGCCGCCGCAGCCACCGGCTTTCCAGCGGGCATACCGGTGGTGACCACGGCCAACGACAAGGCCGTGGAGGCGCTGGGGGCGGGCCTGCTGCCCGGCAAGACGGCCCTCATCTCCCTGGGCACCTATATCACGGGCATGGTGCACGGGCATAAGAACATTAAGGAGGCCACGCATTTCTTTACCAACCTTGCCTCCGTGCCCTACCAGTATCTTTACGAAAGCGGCGGCATCCGCAGGGGCATGTGGACGGTGAGCTGGATCAAGGATCTGCTGGGCGACGAGGTGGCCCTCAAGGCCAAAGCCCGGGGCCTGACCCCGGAAGACTACCTGAACGAAATCGCCGCGGCGGTGCCCGCCGGCAGCGACGGCCTGATGACTGTGCTGGAGTGGCTGGCTCCGCCGGAGAAGCCTTACAAAAGGGGCCTCATGATCGGCTTTGACGCGCGCCATACCGCGGCCCACATCTTCCGCTCCATCCTGGAGGGCATTGCCCTGACCATGAAAAATCACGTTGCGGCCATGTGCGCGGAGCTGGGCCTGCCGCTGGAGCGGATCATTGTCTCCGGGGGCGGCTCCAACGGCGACCTCTTTATGCAGATTTTCGCCGATGTTTTCGGCCTTCCCGCCTGCAGGAACGTGGTCAACAGCTCGGCCGGCCTAGGCTCGGCCATCTGCGCCGCCCTGGCCCTGGGAGTTTACGATGACTACCGCGAAGCCGTGGCCAGGATGGTGCGGGTGCGGGATGTTTTCCAGCCCAACGGGGCCAACCACGCCCTCTACCGGCGCATGAACGAAGAAGTTTATCGGCACATCACCCGTTATACCGACGAAGTCCTGAAAAAAGCACACCCCATTTTCGGCCAATAACAAAAGGAAGGAGTTAGATGATGTCGCTGACAAAAGCAGAAATTGTAGAGCAGCTAATCAAAATCTTAAGCGAAGACCAGGTCGTTACCGACGAGGAGGTCCTGAAAAGAAGCAGTGTAGACCGCTTCCGCCGCTTCGAGGAGATACACGGCGTCTTTACCGGACCCTTTCCCGCCGCCGTGGTTTACGTGGAGAGCGCCGCGGAAGCGGCGGAGGTGCTCAAGTTCGCCAATAAGCATGGCATCAACGTGGTCCCCCGGACCGGGCAGACGGCCACGGAGGGGGGGCTGGAAACGGCCGTGGAAAATTCCATCGTCCTGGACGGCTCCCGGATGAACAAGATCATCAACATTGACACCTACAACATGCAGGCCACCTGCCAGTGCGGCACCCCCCTGCAGCTGCTGGAGGATCGGCTGAGGGACCTCGGCTACACCACCGGCCACTCCCCCCAGTCGAAACCCATGGCTCACCTGGGCGGCCTGGTGGCCACCAGGAGCATCGGCCAATTTTCCACCCTTTACGGCGGCATTGAAGACATGGTGGTGGGCCTGGAGGCCGTTTTCCCGGACGGCCATATCGCCAGGATCAAGAATGTGCCGCGCCGGGCGGCGGGGCCTGACATCCGCCACGTGATCATCGGCAACGAGGGCGCCCTCTGCTTCATCACCGAGGTAACGGTAAAAATCTACAAGTATATGCCCGAGAACAACATCCTTTTTGGATACACCCTGGAGAGCATGAAAACGGGATTTGAAATACTGCGCGAGGTAATGGTCAACGGCTACCGCCCCTCCGTGACCAGGCTTTACGATCAAGAAGACGCCTTCTACCATTTTCCACATTTTTCCGAAGGCAAGTGCGTACTCATCTTCATGACGGAGGGGCCGAAGGCCATCTCCGAGGCCTCCGCCGCCGCCATCAGGGAGATCGTGGCCCGCTACCCCGAGTGCAAGGAAGTAGACAGCCGCTACATCGAGACGTGGTTTGAAAACCTGAACTGGGATGCCTCGGACGTGGCCCAGGAGCGGGCTGAAATCCTGGAAACAAAGAACATTGGCAATACTACCGAGATTTCAGCCGGCTGGGACAAGATCTACGACATCTACGAGGCCTGCGTGGAACGGATCCGCAACGAAGTCCCCGACATGACCCTGGTGGGCGGCCACGCCTCGCACTGCTATATCAACGGAACCAATCTCTATTTCGTCCATTACTACAACGTGGTGGACTGCAAGCCCGAAGAGGAGATTACCAAGTACCACCTGCCCATAAAGAAGATCATCGTGGAAGAGACGCTTAAGGCCGGGGGCTCCATGTGCCACCACCACGGGGTGGGCAAGTATCGCAGTCCCTGGATCAAGGAGGAGCACGGCTCCGCCTACTATATCCTGGAAACGCTGAAGAAGTCTTTTGATCCCCGCGGCATCATGAACAAGGGAACCATTTTCCCGGGGTGATGCCCATGCGTGTCCTGGTCTGCTTCAAGGTGGTGCCCGACCTGGATCAGATCCCCCCCGGCAGGTGGGAAATAGATAGCGCTTTAAGGGTGGAAACCGGCTTTGTCAAAACCATGCTCAACCCCTACGACGAGAGCGCCCTGGAGATGGCTCTGCGGCTTGCCGAAGGCGCCCCCTGCCCGGTTAAATTAACCGCCTTAACCGTGGGCGGCCGGGAAGTGGAGAGCTATCTGAAAACCCTTTACGCGCTCAAGTTTGACCGGGCCGTGCGCCTGGAGAGCGATGCCGACCTGCGCTTCTCGCCGGAGGGGGTGGCGGCAGCCATCTGCGCCTTCGTCCGCCATAACCCCCAGGATCTGATCATCATGGGGCGGCAAAGCGGGGTCGGCGACAATGCCGCCACCCCCCTCATAGCCGCAGAGATGCTGGGGTGGCCCTGCATCAGCCAGGTCACCGAAATAAAGCTCCATGGGGAAGGCTGGCTGGAGGTGGGCAGCACGGTGGACGACGGCTTTTTGCGGCAGGCCGCCCGCCTTCCCCTTGTTGCCGCCGTAGGCAATGCGCCGCACGCCTACTTGAGGGTGCCCACGCTGAAAGATAGGCTTGCCTGCAGGGATAAACCGGTGGAAGTGCTCGAAGCGGCCATTGCCGCCGGCGAAAAGAAAGCCGCAGGCTGCTCCCTGACGGGCCTGGCGGTAATCAACCGCCGCAGGGCCGGGGTGAAGATTGAGGGGGCCAGCCCGCAGGAGAAGGCCCGGAAGCTATACGACGAATACTTGAAGGGGTGGCTGGCGGAGCTATGAACTATACGGTTGTTTTAAACGGCTGCTCGCGCACTGTGCAGAGCCAGGCCGAAGAGATGGCGGCCTTTATCGAGACCAACCTGGGCGCCGCGGCGCCGGGGCGATGCATCATTTTCTACAGCGCGCCGGAAAAGAAAGATGAGCTGGCCACCCTCTCGCCAGCAGAAACCCTGCTGCTGGTGAGGGTGCAGCGCTACCAGCCGGAAGTTTTCCTCTCTACCCTGGCCCGGCTGGCGCAGGAGGAGGCCGCCCCGATGTACCTCTTCCCCGGCGACTACAGCGGCAGCGAGCTGGCGGTGCGCCTCGCCTGCCGCCTGGGGGGCAGTTCCCTCACGGCGGTGCAGAAGCTGGAGCCGGCGCAGGAACCGCCGGCCTGCTACAAGACCGTCTACTCCGGCTACCTGCAGGCGCGGCTGACGCTGCGGCGGAAGCCATACTGCCTCTCCATCGCCCGGGGCGGCGCCGGGCAGAGCCGGCGCACCGCCAAGGTGCGGGAAACGGCGGAGCTCGACATGACCGGAGCGGCTGAAGCATCTTTCAGCCGGATGCTGGAATTTAAAGAAGCGGGCCGCGGCGGCCTGGAGGAGGCTTCCTTTGTCATGGCCGCAGGCCGGGGCGTCGACAGCAAGGCGAAAATTGAGAAATTCAGGCAGGCCGCTGCAGAATTGGGCGCCGCTTTCGGGGTGAGCCGGCCGGTGGCCATGAACGCCTGGGCCCCGCTGAGCTCCCTCATCGGGGCCTCGGGAGCGATTACCCGGCCACGGCTCTGCATCGCCGCCGGAGTATCCGGCGCCGCCGCCTTTTACGCCGGCATTGAGAAAAGCGAGCATATCGTGGCCTTGAACACGGACGAGTTCGCACCCCTGGTGCAAGCGGCCGACGTGGCGGTAATTGATGACTACGCAGCGGTGCTGGAGGAGCTGCTGCGCTTAATCAGACAGGAGCGGGAGCTTAAGGCAAAGGAAGAATAAAACTCATGAAAGATAAAATCTACAACGTGGAGGAGAAGTTCCAGGATTACCTTTCCGATGAATCGAGGCTGCAGGGCCAGGCTGACGGCATCTTTTTCCCTGAAAGTGAGGCCGACATCCAAGAATTTGCCGCCTGGGCCTACGAGAGCAGGGCTGCCGCAACGATCCAGGGCGGAAGAACGGGCCTCGCCGGGGGCGCCGTGCCGGCGGGAGGCTGCCTGCTCAACCTCTCCCGGATGAGCCGCACGGGCGAGCTGGCCCGGGGCAGGGGCGGCGAATTTTACCTGGAGGTGGAGCCCGGCTTATCCCTGCTCCAATTGAGACAGGAACTTAAGCGGCTGAAAAGCGAAGTGGAGCTCTTTTGGCCCCCGGACCCCACTGAGACCGCGGCCTCAGTGGGAGGAATCGCCTCCTGCGGCGCCAGGGGTATCTGTGCCCCGCGCTATGGGAATACGGGCCGGCATATTGCGAGAGCCCGGATCGTCCTCGCCGGCGGCCGGGTCATGGAGCTGCGCCGGGGCGAGCAGTTCATTTCTCTCGCCGGGAAAAAGATTGACCTGCTGGATCTCTTTATCGGCGGCGAGGGCATCTTCGGCGTCCTCAGCAGGCTCACCCTGCAGCTGCAGCCCAGGCCGCGGCACACCTGGGGCTTTATGTTCTTCCTCGAGCAGAAGGAGGCGCTCTATGCCTTTGTCGAAAACCTGAAAAAGAACTGGCGCGAACTGATGCCGCTCGGCCTGGCGGCCGCCGAATACATGGACCGCTCAACCCTGCAATTGATGGAAGAATATAAAGAGGCGGCGGAGAGCTTAAAAGCGGCGCCGCCCCTGGATCCCGGGGTTTTGGCGGCGGTCTACCTGGAAGCCCACTGCAGCAGGGAAGAGGCCGCCCTGGAAATTGCCGACAGGCTGGTGGATATGGCCGTGGAGTCGAGCTGCGACCCCGACCGGGCCTGGGCGGTGACCGGCGAAAACGACGTGGAAAAGATGAGAGACTTCCGCCATGCCGCGGCGACAGCGGTAAATTATCACCTGGCCAGGGCCAGGCTCGCAGAGCCGCGCCTGACGGGGCTGGAAGTTTACCTGGAAGCGGATTGTGAAGATTTTGCCGGCGTGGTGGAAAAATATAAAGCCGGCTGTGCCGGCGCGGGACTGAAGGCGGCCATTTACGGCCATATCCTGGGAAACCGGCTCCGGGTCAACCTGCTGCCGGAAAGCTATGCCCAGTATGAGGAGGGACGGCGGCTCATTAAACGGTGGGCGCTTGAGTTGGCGGGACGCCGGGGCAAGGTGGACCGGCAGCACGGCATCGGTAAACTGAAAAGGGAGCTCTTCCTGCAGATGGCGCCCCGCGAATACCTGGAAGATTTGCAAAGGCTCAAGGAGCACTACGATCCTGCGGGGCTGTGGAACCGGGGCACCCTCCTGCCGCCTCCCTGTGAAAGCCGCTAGCGCAGCGTAAAGCCATATTTAAGGGGATCAGCCGCGTCGATGATGAGCTGGCCCATGCCGGTCAAGAAGGCTCTCCCCTTCACCTGGGGCAGAATGGCCGGAAAGTGGCCTACCTTGGTCTCCCCCATCACCGAGCCTTCAAAAATCGCCCCGGTAATGCTTTCATGGTAAAAAAGATCACCCCTGCCCAGCGCACCCCGTGCATAGAGGGCTGCCATGCGGGCGCAGGTTCCCGTCCCGCAGGGGGAGCGATCGACCATGGCATGCCCGAGGACAACCAGGCTTTTATGGGTATCGCCGGAAAACTGCGGCTCCTTAACAAAGAGGATATCTTCAACAAAATTGATATGGGGCTTTTCGGGATGGACGACGGAAAGATTCTGGTTGATCTCTTCCCGTATGGCCAGCCCGCAGCGAATGAAGTCGGGGATAGATTCCTTGGAATGCTTCAACCCCAGCTGGTCCATCTCCACGATCACAAAAAAATTGCCGCCGAAAGCGAGATCCACTAAAATCTCGCCGCCGGGCAGATGAACCGGCACCTCACTCCGGTAAAGAAAGGAAGGCACTCCCTTCAGGGTAGCTTCGCCGGCCCTCCCATTCTTTACCTCCACCTCAACTCTAACTAGGCCCGCGCCAGTTTCCAGGATCACGGCGGTGAGCGGCTCTTTCACCGGCACCAGGCCCAGTTCTACGGCAATGGTGGCGATGGCCATGGCCCCATGCCCGCACATGTTGTTATAAAAAGCGCCGTCAATAAAGATGACGCCCAGATCCGCCTCGGGATGGCAGGGATCCACAGCCACGGCGCCGTACATATCATCATGGCCCCGGGGCTCCAGCAAGGCGGCAGTGCGGACAAAATCATATTTTTTCATCATGTATTCGCGTTTTTCCAGCAGCGTCTTCCCTTTAAGCTGCGGGCCGCGCATAATGAGCCGCAAGGGCTCGCCGCCCACGTGGGCATCGACGTAGTTTAGAATATGCTTGCCCATTATCCCGCCTCCCGCGACCATGATAGTTCCAGGATTGTCTTCCCCTTATTCCCTGCCGGCAGCTCCATAGTAGGCCCGGTAAAAAATGGAGAGCATCTGTGCTTCATCGGGAACGCGGGGATTGGTGCAAAGATTGGCCTTCTCCTCCATTGATTCCCGGGCCAGCAGGGGCAGATCCTCTTCGGGGATGTTTAGCTCCTGCAGCGTCCGGGGCAGGCCCAGATCGCCGATCAGCCTCCGCACGGCCAGGGGCGCCGCCTCTGCGGCGGCAAAAAGATCCATCCCGGCAATATCGACGCCTAAAGCTGCGGCAATATCCCGGTAAAGCTCCGGGCAGGCCATCAAGTTAAATTCCATCACTGCCGGCAGCATTATGGCAGTGGCCAGGCCATGGCTCACCGCGAAGTGGGCGCCCAGGGGATGGCTGCAGGCATGCACCGCGCCGAGGCCGGCATAATCAAAGCAAAGCCCCCCGAACATGCTGGCCACCAGCATGTTGGACCGGGCCTCGAGATTTTGCGGCTGGGCCACCGCCTTGCGCAGCCATTGGCCAATCATGGCCGTCCCCTTCAACGCAAGGGCCTGGGCAAAGGGGTCCGTGCCGGTGGAGGTGTACGCTTCAATCACGTTGGTCAGCGCATCCATTCCCGTCTCCGCCGTAACCCTGGGCGGCAGTCCCAGAGTTAGCTCGGGATCGAGCAGGGCAAAGCGGGGCCAGAGCTGCGGCCCCTCCAGGACAACCTTCTTCTTCCTGGAAGGGTCGGAGATGACCGCGTAGGGCGAAACCTCGGCCCCTGTTCCGGCCGTAGTGGGGATGGCGATATAGGGGGGACAGCTTTTTTCGATCTTCCTCCCCCCCCGCCGGTAGTCAATGGCGCTGCCGCCATGGGCCGCCACTACCACGGCGGCCTTGACCGTATCGATGACGCTGCCGCCTCCCACGGCTACAAAGAAAGTGTCATCGCAATTCCCCCTGGCCAGGGCGGCAACGCCGTCGCAGACCTCACCGCAGGGGTCCGGCTCCACCCCGGTAAAGAGGGTTGCCCGCAGGCCGGCTCCCTCTAAAGAGGCCATAATGGGCTCTAAAAGACCGGCCCGGGCAATCCCGGGGTCGCTGACAACTATGGCTTTCCTTCTCTTTAGCGACGCCGCCTTCTCGTGGACTCTCTGAGAGATGCCGCAGCCAAATTCCACCCAGGCGGGGTAGCTAAAGCCAAATTGCCTGGTGCTTAGAATCAAAGGACTCCACTCCAACAATTCAGATCAATCACTTAAGGCTTTCCATACCATATTTCCTCTGGACAATCTTTTCCAGCCAGCCCAGCAAGCGGTCGAGCAAAACCGTGGTCACCGCCAGCAGAATGGTCCCCGCAACGAGCATGCCGTCGTTAAAGGTGCGCATGCCGACCAGAATGATGGTGCCCATGCCGGCTGCGCCGATAAAAACGGCGTAGGTGGCCACGGAAAAATTCATCACTATGGCCGTGCGTATGCCGGCAAAGATCACCGGAAAGGCCAGGGGCAGCTCCACCCTGAAAAGGAGCTGGAGCCTATTGGCGCCCATGCCGATGGCCGCCTCTTTAACCGCTGGAGAGACATTCTCAATACCCACACAGGCATTCCGGATTACCGGCAGAATACCATAAATGGTCAGAGCAATTAAGGCCGGCTTTAAGCCAATACCCATCAGCGGGATGAGAAAGCCAAAAAGCCCCAGTATGGGAATGGTGTAAAGAACGCCGATAAAGCCGAGTACAGGATCACGCAAAGACCGATGGCGTGAAATGAGAATACCGATGGGTATACCAAGAACAATCACGATGCAACTGGCCAAGACTACCAGCTTAACGTGTGATCCGAGCATGGAGATCCAGAAATCGCTCTTGCTAACAATATAGTTCCATACATTTGCCCACAGAAAGTTGCTCTTCACAAAACATTAATACCTCCCCTAGCCGGCTAAAAGGGATGCGCAGGATTGAAAAGAGACGATTCCCAAAAAGCAGCCTTCTTCGGTAACCACGGGCAGCCAGCCCCGGCTGCCCCAGAGCATCTCCTCGATGGCCTTTTTCAAGGAGTCGCCCGGGAGGCAGGAAGAAGATAGGGGTTGAACTTTCTCCATGTCAATTTTTTCGCGCCCTTTCATCTCTGCCAGCGAAATGTAGCCCAAACATTGCCGATGATCGTCCACCACAAAGGCGTATTCCCAGCCTTTGAAGGAGGAATCGGCGGGATCTACAACGGCTCCCTCCTTGACGACAGGAAGATCGCGGATTAAGGCCTGGGCTACAGGAATTGTATCGAGGGCGCTGAATACGGCCCCTTGACCGACAAAACTCCGGATAAACTCGTCCCTCTCCTTGACAATATCCATGGCCGTGCCGATGGTTACAAGCTTGCCCCCGCGCATGATGCCGATGCGGCTGCCCATCTTGAAAGCCTCTTGGATATCATGGGTGACAAAGACTATGGTTTTCTTGATTGTTTCCTGCAGGCGCAGCAGCTCATTCTGCAGCTGTTCCCTGGTTACCGGGTCCACTGCCCCAAAGGGTTCGTCCATCAACAATATCTCCGGATCTGCCGCCAGGGCGCGGGCTACGCCGACGCGCTGCTGCTGGCCGCCGCTCAGTTCCCGGGGATAGCGGTCCAGGTACGAAACCGGCAGCCCCACTGTTTCAATGAGTTCCATGGCTCGCTCCCGCTGCATCTTTTTGTCGCATTTTTTCAGCTGCAGGACAAAGGCAATGTTGTCCCGAATGGTCAGGTGCGGCAGTAAACCAATATATTGGATCACGTAACCGATGGAGCGACGGAGCTCGACCGTATCGAGCTCCGTCACATCCTTCCCTCGCACGAGTATGCGCCCTGAAGTATGGGGAACGAGCTGGTTAATCATTTTCAAAGTGGTCGTTTTACCGCATCCAGAAGGACCAATGAGGACAAAGATCTCCCCCTGGTTAACCTGGAAGCTAACCCCGTCTACCACTTTGTCTTCGCCATAGAATTTGCTCACATTTTGGAGCTCTACTTCTATGCTGCCTGTCATGATTAAACCTCTCCTCGTTTTAGATAAGCCCCCGTGACTTCAGGAATTCTTCTGCCACATCAGCGGGATCCTGGTTTTCCACTTCCACCTTGAAGTTCAAATCGATCATGGTCTCTTCGTCAATGGAATTGAACAGCGGCTTGAGAGCTTCTTCCACTTCGGGATGCTTCTCCAAGATCTCGGTGCGGATCACATACATGGCATCGTACGGCGGGAAGAAGCTCTTATCGTCTTCCAATACGACAAACTGGTATTCTTTGAGCCGGCCGTCCGTGGAGAAGCAGGTGGTCACATGGCCGTGCCCTTCGGCCAGGGCGTCGTAGAAGAAGGCGGTGTCCACAACTTTTTGCTGCATATCAATGCCGTAAGTCTCCTGCAGTCCCAGGTAAACATCGGGCCGTTCAAAGGTGGTGGAGTCGCCGACGAAAATTAAATCATTGTGGCCGGCCAGGTCGGAAAGGGTTTTTATACCCAGTTCATCAGAGACCTCCTGGGGCATGGCAATGGCGAAGGTGTTCTGGAAGCCCAGGGGATCGAGGCAGGTGATGTTGAACTTCTCCTGGTAAGCCGCCTTTGTTTTCTCAAAGATCTCCTGGCGGTCTTGAATGACCTCTCCTTCGAGGACCACCATCCAGGCTGTACCCGTGTACTCGGGGTAGAGATCAATTTGTCCCTCCACCAGGGCCGGGTGCAGCATCTCTGTTGCGCCCATGCCGATCTTGCTGATATCTACTTCCAGATCGGTTTTCGCTTCGATTAACAGTGCCGCCATGTGCGCAAGAGTTAAGCTCTCGGCAAACTGCTTGCTGGCAATGACCACCTTGCCCGCGGTCTCCTCCGATCCTCCCCCCCCACAGCCAACTGCTCCAAACATTGCTGCAACCAAGGCCACACAAAGCAACAAACAGGTCAACCTACGCTTCTGTAACACCGACAAAAACCTCCTTTTATTTTTTACGGGGTTTACCCGCGAACCCCCATCTTTAAGCTGGCTTTATGCTCCAGGACGCCCAGGAGCTTATCCACAAGGACGGCCAGCGCGGAAACGGGAATGGTTCCCGCCAGGATCATGCGGTTATCCATCATGGAAATACCGGTAAAGATCAGGTTGCCCAGCCCTCCCGCGGCAACTAGGGCGCCCATGGTCGTAATCCCCACGGTGAGGACGGCAACGGTGCGAATGCCGGCCATGATCACGGGAAAAGCCATGGGAAGCTCAACGCGGAAGAGAAGCTGGCTTGACGTAGCGCCCATCCCTAAGGCTGCCTCCTTGGCCGCCGGATCTACGCCGAGAATTCCGGCGCAGGTATTCCTTAAAACGGGCAGCCATGAATAGATCGTTAGAGCCACGATCGTCGGCAGCCAGCCCAATCCAAGGAAGGGGAGCAGGAAGCCCAGTATGGCCAGCGAAGGGATGGTATAGAGCATTCCCGCGATATCGATGACGTAATTGCTGATTTTCGGGCGCCTGGAAATAAATACGCCCAGCGGTACCGCAGTAAGGGTGCCTGCCAGCACGCCGGCCAGTGAGATCCAGGTATGCTGCAGGGTAAGCTCGGCCACCTGCCCCCTTATCTCCCAAAAATATGCGAAGAAAGATACTATGCTTTCAATCAACGCCCCTTTTAAGCCTCCTTTTTATGCTTGCTCCAAGCGCATGGCCGGCTCTGCTGCAGGGCCCGGCGAGGAGTTTTCTCCGGACCCGGGCCTCATTTACTTTTTGAACTCCTTAAACATCTTTTCAAACTCTTCCATGGGCTCCACCACATGGTAAGCGTGTTCATCAGAGGGGAAGATGCCTTCTTTCACTTCGTGAACATAGGTCTTGATGGCGTTTATTTCTATCTCGGCCACGTTGGCATACTGCTTTACAAATTTGGGCGTAAAAGCCTGGAACATCCCCAGCATATCGCCGCAGATGAGCAGCTGCCCATCTGCCGGCCCCGCCCCGATGCCGTACACCGGTATTTCCAGGAGATCGCAGATAAATGCCGTGACCTCCGGGGGGACAGCTTCCACAAGCAGCGCAAAAGCGCCCGCCTCCTGCACCGCCAGGGCGTCCTTGATTAAAGCGCGGGCGTTCTTCACATCACGCCCCTGGGCTTTAAAACCGCCCAGCTGGCCCGAACTCTGGGGGGTTAACCCAATATGGCCCATGACCGGTATGCCGGCATCAACGATGGCCCTGATCCGGGAGGTTACCCGCACGCCGCCCTCCAGCTTGATCGAATCCACTGCCGCTTCCTTGATCAGGCGGCCCGCATTAAATACGGCCTCTTCATCAGAAACCTGGTAAGACATAAAGGGCATGTCCCCCACAACCCAGGTGTTTGGCGCCCCGCGGCGCACCGCCTTGCAGTGGGAAAGGCATTCTTCCATGGTTACCGGGTTCGTTGATTTATAGCCAAGCACAACCATGCCCAGGGAATCGCCCACCAGGATCATGTCTACACCGGCCTGCTCGGCAAACGAGGCCATGGGATAATCGTAGGCGGTGATCCAGGCCACCTGCTGCTTCTCTTTTTTCATCCTGATGAAATCTAGAATCGTTTTTTTCCTGGCCATTAAGCTGCCTCCTTCTTTCTGTTGATTGCTCAATACAGGTGCTGCGCCAAAATATTCTCTTGCTCAGGAGTAAGCGGGGGCGGTTCATAATCTTGAAGCCTCCCGTTCAATATCTCCTGAGCCTGCTGTTCCAATGTCCGGGAACCGCCCTGCTCCCAGCTGGAGTAGCTCTCGCGCGAAAGCAGCGGCGGTATAGAGAGCTCGCTCCGGTAATGCAAAGCGGTATGCTCTTCATCCAGGTACATGCCGCCCGGGCCAACTCTCTCGATAACCTCTACAGCCAGCTTCTGCTCATCCACGTCAAAGCCGGCGACAAATCTTTCCGCCACAGCCACGGTAGCCTCGTCGATAATAAACTTTTCGAAGCTAACCGTGTTAAAAGAATCAATAATCCCACAGGAGTGCAGGATGAAATCTGCGCCGGAAATCATCGTGCTCAGCATCAGCATCATGGATTCTAAACCGGCCTGCATATCCGGCAGCTTTGCATCCGTTAACGTGCCGCCGGTGCGGCAGGGCAGCCCGTAGTATTTGGCCAGCGCTGCAGTGGCCATAGCCATGAGCGCAGCTTCCGGTGAACCTATGGCCGGCGCAGCGTAGCGCATATCACAGGAGACAGAGGTGCTGCCGTATATAACCGGCAGTCCGGGCTTGCAAAGCTGGCTGAACACAATCCCGGCCAGCTGTTGGGCATTATCCACAACCACGGTCCCGGCCAGCGTTGCGGGGCTGCTGAACCCCGGCTGGGAGCATGAGGCAAACAAAAGGGGCTGGCCGGCATGGGCATACTCCATAATGCGCTCAATCATCCCCCGGTCATAGGTTAACGGTGAGATGGGGCTGATAAAGCCCAGCAACCGGTTTTCTGACAGGCCTCCGTAAAAATCGCGCACCAGCTTAAAGCACTCCCTGGTTTCTCCCTCCCCCACGTTCATCCCCGCCAGGGGCTTCGTGGAATATTTAAGGGCCGCCGCCACCTGGAACAATCTCCGCCTGCTCCCGGCAATATCCTGGGGTTCAACGACGATATAATTGGCCACCCCCAGCACGGGGCTGTCCTGGGTCAGCTTCATTAAATCGATAAAGTCTTGCCTTGAAGCCGGCCTTTTCTGGGAACCCCTTTTCACAAATACCGGGCCGGAAGCTGGCGCATAGACGGGCCGCCCGCCGCCGACAACAACATGGTCCCGGCTCTCGCGGCCATAAAGCGTAAAGCTCTTCGGTGTGCTTTCCAGGGCTCGCTCCAGGAGCTTCTGATCAATAAAGACCTTATCGCCTTCGATTTTAGCGCCGCTCTTTTTGAATATTTCCAGCGCCTGCCCGTGAGCAAACCTCACTCCGGTCCTGGAGAGCACTTTTAGCGTCGCTTTATGAAGATTCTGAATCTCTTTTGGGGACAGGCAGCTGCCCGAGACCCTCATCTGTCCTCACCTTTCCGCTTAAACATGGCCGTAGTAATCTCGATGGGCAATAACCGAATAGGCATAATCCAAAAGGGTGCCCCAGCTAAACACGGGCAGGTCCGTCTCCCGCTGTATGGCCCGGGCAAAAGGCTGCATCCCCGTGCATTCCAGCAAGAGCGCACCAATCGTCGGATGCTTTTCAATAAACCTCTTGCAGCAGGAGATCATCTGCTTTTCAGCCTTATCGTAATAGGCTTCCGGCTTCTCGGGCCTCACATGGGGATTCCAGAGGTTGTCAAATTCGCTGACGCCGTACTCATCCTGGGCCCCGGCGATGACATAGTTGCTGTCGGGATCAATGCCCACGTTGATGAGATGCTCCCTGGATAAAAATTGTTTCTGGACGCAGACGATGCCCACGCTTTTCTGCGGCCCGATGACCTGCTGAATAAACGGCACCTGCAGCAGGCTGGACATGAATACGGGCACATCGACAACAGCCCGCACATCCTGCTGGAAAAAGGCAAAATATCCACATTCAGCGGCAATGGCCCGGCAGCCATACCTCTCCAATCTTTTTGCTGCGGCAATGACCGCCTCCCGGCATTGCGCCGGATTATTGTCATAGACCAGCGTCTTATTGGTTACGCCCTCCGCTATTTCATACTGTATGGGATAGGGATAGGCGCTCGGGTTTCGCACGTCCCCCGGAAATCCCGGATAGACATCATCAAGCAGGATTATCCCCAGGCCCATGCCGTAGCAGACATGATTCTTGCGCGCTTTGATATGATTTATTCCCGGATCACGGCTTTGCCAAAAGATCATGGCTTCCTCCCCCTCAAAATTTTTTTGGCGATGCTCTTAAAGGCCCAGCTTCTTCTCCCATTCATCGAGGAGCTCTGCCTGGCCCTGTTCGAGGGCGGGGCCGGCATCGCTTTCCAGTATTCCCTTGATCTTCTGCCTGATTTTTTCTCCTATCGCTGAGCCCGGCTGAGTAATTTTTTCGCGGCTAAAAATTTCAGGATACCAGACCCGCCTGAAATTTTCCAGGGTGTGCATCTGGTCAATGTAGTGGCCTCCCGGGCCCACCGTTTCCACAAGATCGAGGACAAAATCATCTTCCCCGGCTTCGATCCCCCGGGTATAGGACTTCAACGATTCGATAATCTCGTTGGCCAGCACCACCATTTCCGGCGAAACATTATTGCAATGATCCAGCACCCCCACATCATGGACCAGGTTGGCCTTGCTCAGCATGGTGGATAAAATCTGGAAGGTGACTTCGCTTACAGATTGTTCATCCACCGCCTTGGCATCCGAGCATCCCGCGGTCCCGTAGAAGGGCAGGCCATAGTAGGCCGCCAGGTCAGCCATGGCCGCAACGCAAAGATGGAATTCCGGGGCGGCGTAGCTGCCGATAGTGGTCCGCATGTCCAGGATGGAGGGCATGGCTCCGTAGATAAAGGGAGCGCCTTCGCTGACCAGCTGGGAGAGAACCAGGCCGAATAAAATTTCGGCGTTGCACTGGGCCAGGGTTGTGGCCAGGTTCATTGGCGCAGTGCCGCCCATCATGCAATAGGGCATATAGATTAAGGGAATGCGATTTTCAGCGCTAATATAAGCCTTCTCCGTGCTGTCAGACGGATGGGTCAGCGGCGGGATGGGTTCGCAGTAATAGAAAATAAAGGGTTTCTCCTGCAGCTTCTCCATGCCGCCGGCAAAATCTGCCGCAATGTTAAGGCAGTCTTTGAGGGAATCAACGCTGTTGGAGGAGAAATTAATGGTCTTGTTAAAATTTCTGAGCGTTTCGATAAATGTGCTCTGCGTTTGCACCCTGGGGTCAACATCTGCAGTCATCCCCACGGAGAGAACAAAGTGGATGTTGGGCAGGGCATCGGCAATGCGGCACATGGTCGCCACATCTTTTTTCAAAAACTTTCTTACCCCGCCCGCGAAGGGATCGACAATCTCGAGCTGATCCGCATGGGTACCGAAGTAGACCTGGTTGTTCTCGTTATCAACAACCATGGTTTCTTCCCCGTTCCGGTTATAGAGCACCAGCTTCTTCGGAGCGCTCTCTATGGCCTTTGCCACCATGTCGGCGCTGATGCGCATCAACCCATCCTTGCCGATGCGGGCTCCGTGGGCGGTGAGGATGTCCACGGCACGCTCACCGCCCACCTTCATCCCTATATTTTCCATAATGAATAGGGTTTTCTCGTGTATTTTTTTGATCTTCTCATCATCGAGGACCCGAAACTCAATGTTGCGCACAATCTGGCTCACTTTCTTCCTATACCCCCAAACATCTCCGCACCCTGGCGGGAGAGAAAGCCTGGGTATCCCGACCGGGAACCTTACTTCCTTTCCCCGAAGCGCAGATAATTGTTCAACTGCTCTTTATCCATACCGCCAATGCCCAGGTAGTCAAGAGAGTACCCCGTGGAGTAAAAATCCCTCTGCAAGATGGCCGAGGCAATGTTGATCATGGAGTCGATCACCGGCGTTTTTACCCCAAAGACTTTCCCCAGTTGATGGTACACGTTGCAGCCAACCGGGATATCCTCGGTGATATACCGATTCTCTACGGTGAAGGGGCCGGTGCCGTACTGGATATAGTCATGCTGGTCAAAGGGTATTTTGTAATCTTTGCCCATGTACTCCTGGCCCAGGATGCTTTCCCTGGAGAAGAAGTCTTCTTCGTCATATTCCTGAACACCCACGCCGATCGCCTTGGCCACGGCGCAGACCTCCTGGTAGAAGGCATACTGGACCCGGGCAATGGAAGGACAGTAGGCATGAGAATAGATGCTGAATTCATACTTGTCTTTCCCGTAGATCACACCCCAGTTTTCCATGGTGCCGAGGCCGAGAATGGTGCCCGGACAGTGCAGAACGGGGTTCACATTGCTAAAGCCGATATCGAGGACCGTATCGCCCGCCACAGGCCCGTCGCCATTGGTGACCGCGTCCATGGAAGGGAGATAGCGGGAGCTTTCGATAAAGGCAGGGGTATCGCAATCGGGCATGGCGGCGCCGCGCAGGGTAATGGCCCGATAATAGACCCTGATTTGAGGCAAAATCACTCCACCCTTGGTCACCACCCGGCTGCCGTAGGTGGAGCTGGACCATCCACCCACGATAACATCTTTATCGCAGCCCGCTTCCCGCATCATTTTGCGCAGCAAGAGGGAGCCGTAATTGTCGGGGAAAATGTGGATTACCTGCCCATCTTCCAGGGCGGGAATTAATTTTTCAAAGAAAGGCCTGTGCCCGAGGGCAGGCGTAGCCACGACAATAATCCCGGCGCCTTTTACTGCTTCGGCTACATCTTCGGTTACCAATTCCATTACTGCAGTTCCGCTGCGTTCAAAGCCATATAAGTTTAGCTGATCTCCAAAAAATTTGATGCCTGATTCTTTGACTCCAAAAAGTGTTTTTTCCGCGAAAGGCGGCAGGTCGCAGAGGCGCACCCTGGCGCCGCCCAAGGCACAATCGCCGGCAATAGCTTTGGCTACGGCCCCTCCCCCGAGCACGGCAATGGGTTTTTCCTTCAAGTAGTCCAACTTTTTCATGGCAAAACTCCTCCTGATCGTTGCATTTGTGGCTCTAGTTATGGCTGCGGCTACTTCTTTTTATTTCAGCTACATCTACTTGCAATATCTGTGCCAAAAATCCGGGGTGCTTGACAGACCGCGCGAGCTATTCCCTGGCAATAGCTCTCTCTGGCTTCGTTTGATATCTTCCCTGCAACACCACTATAACACAAGCACCAGCAGAGCGGCCCAGCCAATTTCTGCATCCGGCCTAAATCGCCCTTGAAAACCGCTTGAAACAGCTGTAAACGCCCACGGGGGGGCCTTGAACCGCAATTTATTTTGCATGCAATATTTTTTGCAGAGTCCGGCAAGGGCAGGATTTATTAGGGTTGCGGCGAATTGATCATAAAACGCAAAAATATTTGCACCCATCGGGAGAGATTTTATGCCTAATGAAACCCTGCAAAGGAATGAATTAGAAAAAATTCGCCGGGAAAACGAGCTGCTGACCAGCGCATTAAATATTATCGAAGAAGGTATTCACATTGTTGACAGCAGCGGCAAAACCTTTTTTTATTCAAAATCCCTGGAGAAGATCGAGAATACCAGGGCGGAGAATGTCCTGGGGAAGCATATCACGGAAGCATACCAGCTGGATGAAGACAGCAGCATCCTTTTAAAAGTGTTAAAAACGGGGAAGCCGGTGAAGAATCATCACACCACTTATTTTACTAAAAAAGGGAAAAAGATTGATATAATCACCAACACTTTTCCCATCAGCGCAAATGGCGCCGTCATCGGGGCGGTCTCGGTCAACAGCGACATCACCAACAAAAAGCAGCTGGTCGATACCTTGATCCAGCTGCAAAAGCAGCTTTATTCCAGCCATACCCGCAACGGCACGCAGTACTCCTTTGAAGATATTATCGGAGAGAGCGCCGCCATACAGGAGACCGTAGATCATGCCCAGCGTGTTGCCGTGAACATGTCGCCGGTGCTGATTTTCGGTGAAACGGGAACGGGAAAAGAACTTTTCGCCCAAAGCCTCCATAATTACAGCCTTCGCGCCAAGGGCCCCTTCGTGGCCGTGAACTGCGCCGCCATTCCGGCCACTCTGCTGGAGAGCATTCTTTTTGGAACAGAAAAGGGTGCTTTTACCGGGGCCGAAGATAAGCCCGGCCTGTTTGAAGAGGCGGACAAGGGCACCCTTTTCCTCGATGAAATCAGCTCCATGGATGTCTCCCTGCAGACCAAGCTGCTGCGGGTGCTGGAATCGAAAACGGTGCGGCGCTTGGGCGGGAAATCGGACATCCGCGTGAATCCGCGGATTTTTAGCGCCATCAACACCGATCCCCTGGAAGCGATTAAGCAGGGCAAGCTGCGCCAGGATCTCTATTACCGCCTGGCCGTGGTTACGCTGACCATCCCGCCCCTGCGCAAGCGCATGGAAGATCTGCCCCTGCTGGTGCGCCACTTTATCAATAAATCAAACAAGATCATGTATAAACAGGTTAAAGATGTCACGCCGGAAGTAATGGCCATTTTCCAGCGGCACAACTGGCCCGGGAATGTGCGCGAACTGCAGCATGCCGTGGAGCACGCCATGAACTTTGCTGAAGAAGATGCCGACTACATTGAGCCGAGACACATCCCGGCCCATTTGCGGCAAAAATACCAGGAACCCGGCTACGAGCATGATTATGATTACAAAAGCAGCCGGGAGAAACAGAACCTCAAGCTGCTGCTGCAAAGAATTGAAAGAAAAATTATTGTGGAGACGCTGAACAGCAACGACCATAACATTACCCGCACAGCCAAGGCCCTGGGTATTTCCAGGCAAAATCTCCAGCAGCGGATAAAACGCCTCAATATAAAGTAGCGGCGCGAACAAGCCGGCCTGGCAGGAGAGGCAGGATTGCCGGCGCCGGCAGGGGCCCAGGAGCACATGGCCAAGCTGAACGTCCCATCCCCATGAAAGAAGCCATTTTAGTTAAACCTGGGCGGATCTATAAGGTATAATGAAAAAAAGCTGCCAAATCTGTGCACTGGAGGTGCAGTATGCCACACTGGGTTTACCTGATCCTGGCAGGAGTTGTTATCATAATCGCTGTGATCCTGGGCCGGACCGCTGCCTTTCGTTCCCGGCGCTACGCGGTGGAACCGCAGCGCGGCCTCAAGATCGATGTTAACCGGGCGGCGGAGCGCCTGTCGGGGGCGGTTCAACTGCCCACAATTACTGTATCAGATCCGGAGAAAGGGGATTGGGCCCCCTTTGAACAGTTTATCCGCTACCTGGAGCAGGCCTATCCCTCCGCCCATGCGGTTCTGGAGCGGGAGATCGTCAACAATTACAGCCTCCTTTACCGCTGGAAGGGGCTTGATCAGAGCCTGAAACCGGTCCTTTTCCTGGCCCATATTGATGTAGTTCCCGTGGAAGAGGGCACAGAGCAGGACTGGCGCTACCCGCCCTTCAGCGGCGCCCTGGCCGAAAGCTTTGTCTGGGGCCGGGGGACGATGGATATGAAAAGCCAGCTCATCTCTGTGCTGGAGGCGGTGGAGTATCTTGCGGCGGAGGGCTTCACCCCGGCCCGCGATTTTTACCTTGCTTTTGGCCATGACGAAGAGACGCGCGGCGCAGAGGGGGCGGTGAAACTGTCGGAGCTGCTGCAATCCCGCGGGCTTTCCTTTGAATATATCCTGGACGAAGGGGGAGCCGTCACCGTGGGAGCCATGCCCGGCGTAGAGCGCCCCATCGCCCTGGTGGGCATCGCCGAGAAAGGCTACGCCGATATCCGGATTACCGCTCTAGGCGAGGCCGGCCACTCCTCCATACCCCCCAGGCATACCGCGGCCGGAATGATCGGGCGGGCGGTGGCTGCCCTGGAAAAACGGCAGCGCCCGGCCCGAATTAGCCCCTACCTGAAAGAGACGCTGGCCCACATCGGCCCGGAAATGGGCTTCGGGCTGCGGCTTATCCTGGCCAACCTGTGGCTCTTCGGCCCCCTGTTCAAGCTTGCCTTTAAATCTTCCCGGGCGGGCAACGCGCTGCTGCGCACCACTACAGCGGTGACGGTCCTGGAAGGAGGCAGCAAGCCCAACGTCCTGCCCAAGAAAGCCAGCGCGGTAATCAATTACCGCATCGCCCCGGGAGAAACCGTCCAGGAGCTGCTGGATCATGTGCGCAGGGTCGTGGGAGATGAGATCGAAGTGGAAGCAATCCAGGCCAACGAGCCCTCCCGGATTTCGCCGGTGGACGGCTCCGGGTTCAAGGCCATAGAGCAGGCCATCTACGCCGTCTTCCCCGAAGCGGTAACGGTGCCCTACATCGTCATGGCCGGCACCGATGCCATCCGCTATGAACCGCTCTGCGATCAAATTTACCGCTTTACCCCCATACTCGTCTCCGCGGAAGACCTGGAGCGGATCCACGGTACCAATGAGCGGGTCTCGTTGGAGAATATTGAACGGGGCATCCGCTTTTATATCGAACTTTTTAAAAAGTAAGCCCTCTCTCTTCCCGGTGACAGGAAACAAATTTTCTACTATTTGGGGCGGACGAACACAGTCCGCCCCTCCCTGTTCCCCACTCCCTGTTTAGCCCGGAGATCCGCTGCGCTCGGGATGACAGCAAGGCGAGGCAGGCCTGTGGCCATATCCACCGGCTGACGAGGCAGGAACAGGACTGCAGAATCTTGAATATATTTTTTGCCTGTTGGCAGGTAAAGTGGAAGGGATGGGATTTATTTGAGAGATTTTAACCTCAACAGCATTTTTTTGTTCATCACCGCCGGAGTGATAATCCTTTTTGTGATTGCCCAGTCATTTTTCTTTCTGCGCCGGGCCTGGCGCCGGGCCAGGGAGCTGGGGATCGAGGTGCGGGTATTGAGAAGAGTGGTCCGGAGCAGCGCCGCCTTTACCGTGGCCCCGGCCATTGCCATTATCCTGGGTGTAATCACCCTCTCCAGGTTCCTGGGCCTGCCCCTGCCCTGGCTGAGGCTGAGCGTTCTGGGCGCCCTGACCTACGAGCTGCCGGCAGCTGCTTCCGCAGCGGACGCCCTCGGCGTCTCCGTATCCGAAGGGGTGGCCAACCCGCAGGCATACACTACCATCGCCTGGGTCATGACCCTGGGAATCATGTCCGGGCTGATCATCGTCACACTCTTTCTGAAGAAGATCCAGGGCGGCATCCAGAGCTTGAAAAAGCGGGATACCAAATGGGGAGATATTTTCCTCACCGCCCTCTTCATGGGCATGATCTCGGCCTTCCTGGGGATGATCTTTGCCGATATCACCGCCGGCCTCAGGGGCTGGATTCCCGTCTTTGTCATGGCGGTCTCTTCCCTGCTCATGCTGGTCTGCGGCTTTTTCGTGAAAGTCCTCAAGGTCAAATGGATGGAAGATTATGCCCTGCCCATCAGCATGCTGGGGGCCATGGCCCTCTCCATTCCCATTACCAGGCTTCTTGGATAGGAGGAGGAAAAATGAAATCATCTTACAGTGAAAAGGTCCATACCTGGGGCAGAATCTGGTGTTCACTGGCCATGGTCATGTTTATGCTGTTCCCGGCAGCGGCAAGCATATACTACAGCGCCTGGCCCGACGGGATGGCGCTGCTTAAAGGGCTGATGGGGGTGGCGCCCATCTTCTGGACGGTGGGAGCAATCGAGGCTTTCACCTATTCGCCCATGCTCGGTTCAGGCGGCTCCTACCTCGGTTTTGTCACCGGCAACCTGGCCAATCTCAAACTCCCCTGCGCCCTGAACGCCATGGAGATTGCTGGGGTTAAACCGGGCACCGAGGAAGGCGAGTTGATCTCCACCATAGCCATCGCCGTCTCCTCCATCGTCACCACCCTGATCATTTTTGCCGGGGTGCTCCTCCTATCCCGGCTGCAGCCCATCCTGGAATCGGAGCTGCTGGCCCCGGCCTTTGCCAATATCCTGCCCGCTCTCTTTGGCGCCCTGGCCGTGGTCTTTATCGCGAAAAACTGGAAAATAGCCCTGGCCCCCCTCCTGTTCATGCTCATCCTCTTTATCTCGGTGCCGTCCCTGGCCGGATCCGTCAGTGTTCTGGTGCCGGTGGGGGCGATTATCGCCATAGCCTCAGCCAGGGTATTGTATAAAAAAGGTTACCTGTAAAACCGGAAGCTGCCCCGTGGTTCTCCTGTTCATGCTGGCGGCGGCGCTGCGGGCGACGGCCGGTAATAGCGGCGGTGGAGAAGTGACCAATGAAAGAAGCGGCCTAACTTATGAAACAATACAGAGGCGGTAGAGAACGCTATAGAAAGTGATGTGCTCTGGGCACCCCTCCCCCCTTGTGGGGGAGGGTCAGGGTGGGGGGAGAGCTCTTTCGGGCCGCACCCCTCAGGATGACCGGTGAGAAGGATTTCCAGCTGGCCTTTGATCATTACTCCGCTGGACGGTTATCCTCCGGCGGCAGCTGCAGCGCGCCGCTAGCATTTCGCCAGGGCACCCTTAAGAGGCAGGCCCTCTTTCTGGGCTGCACACCGGGCAGGCAGCACGCCCAGGCAGCGCCTGCGCAAGTGATTTTTCCCAGAAAAACTATACTTCCCAGAATGCACACTTTATGTTAGTATCAAAAAAGCAAAAACGGAAAAGGTGATTGCTACAGTGATTATCGGAATACCCAAAGAGATCATGTCCGGTGAAAACCGCGTCGCCATCACCCCGGGGGCGGTTACGGCATTCGTTAACCGGGGGCACCGGGTGCTGATTGAAAGAGGGGCCGGCAAGGGCAGCGGTATCGAAGACGACGAATTTCAGCATTTCGGAGCCGAAATAGTCCCCACGGCAAAAGAGCTTTATGAGCGAGCCGAGATGATTTACAAAGTTAAGGAGCCCCAGCCGGAGGAGTATGATCTGCTGCGGGAAGGACAGATCCTCTTTGCTTACCTGCACCTGGCGGCTAAGCCGGAGGTGGCCCGCGTGCTTATGGAGAAAAAAGTGGCGGCGCTCGCTTACGAGACGGTTGTCGTTAATGGCACTATTCCCATGCTGGCACCGATGAGCGAAATTGCGGGGCGCATGGCCACGCAGATTGGGGCTCATTTTTTGGAGAAATCAAACGGCGGCATCGGGATACTCCTCGGGGGGGTGCCCGGCGTGACCCCCGCAAACGTGGTTGTCCTGGGCGGCGGCATCGTGGGGATGAATGCAGCCCGGGTGGCCATGGGGATGGGTGCTACAGTAACCGTTATTGATAACAATATCCAGAGGCTGCGCTACCTGGATGAAGCCAACGGCGGCCGCCTGTTAACCCTATACTCCAATCCTGAAAACATCGCCCGGGCCGTGGCGGGAGCCGACCTGCTCATCGGCGCGGTCCTCATTCCCGGCGGCCGGACGCCGATTCTCTGCACCAAGGAGATGGTTAAAACGATGCGCCCGGGAACGGTAATCGTGGACGTGGCCATTGACCAGGGCGGGTGCATTGAGACGGCGGACCGCACGACCAGCCACAGCGCGCCAACCTATGAGCGCTACGGCGTGCTCCATTACGCCGTCTCCAATATTCCCGGAGCCGTGCCCCGCACCTCCACCTACGCCCTCAATAACGCCACCCTTCCCTTTGCCCTGGAGCTGGCAGATAAAGGATGTGCGCGAATTATGGCCGAGAAAGGGACGCTCAGCCAGGGCATTAATATCATCAACGGCAAGGTGGTCAACCGGGCGGTGGCCGAGGCGCTCTCCCTGGACTGCGACAACCTGGATTAATTGTCCCCGGCCCCCGCGAGGCCGGTGTGAAGTTCGCTGCCCAACACCCCCTGCCAGACTGCCTTTCCAAGCAGGGAAGCGCGCGGCACCCCCGCCCTTATGCTGGTCCAGCCCGGCTTCTTCCCCTGGCCCCCTATTGTAAGTGGGGAAAGGGGAATTGTGGCGCATGGCTGGATACAGTGCTATTGGCGCTTCAGGACGATGAGGGCGTCGGCAGCCACTGCTCCCGCCCCCGCTTCGTAAACCATAACCGGATTGAGATCCAGCTCGGCAATATGATCTTCCAGCTCCACGGCCAGGCGGGAAAGCTTCATTAATATGGATACCAGCGCAGCGCGGTCGCGGGGCGCCTGGCCGCGCACCCCCTCTAAGAGCGCCCGGCCCCTGATTTCGTCCAGCATGGAGCGGGCGTCCTGCTCCCTCAGGGGCGCCACCCGCACCGCCACATCTTTCAACACTTCGACAAAGATCCCGCCCAGTCCAAAGAGAACAGCCGGCCCGAAAACCGGATCGCTTTTCAGGCCGATGATTACTTCCAGGCCGGGCGGCAGCATCTCCTGAACCAGGACGCCGTCGATAACGGCGTCGGGGTTGTAGTCCCGGGCCCGCCGCAGAATCTGCTCATAAGCGCTGGCTACCGCCGCTTCGTCAGGCAGGTTTAGGGCCACCCCGCCGGCCTCGGTTTTATGGAGGATTTGCGGCGATTCAATTTTTAATGCCACAGGATAACCGATCTCCGCAGCGTACTGCACCGCTTCGGCGGCGCTGCGGGCCAGTTTTTCCCGGGTCACCGGAATGCCGTAGGCAGCCAGGACCCTTTTGGATTGAGATTCGGTCAGGGTGCTGCGCTGCTCGCTTTGTGCCTGCCTGATGATTTCCAGGGCCTTATGGCGCCCTTGATCCGGTATATAAACAGGGAAGGGCTGCCTCTGCTCAGCCTGTTTAACCCAGTCGGCCAGGGCGGCGATGGCCCACAGACCGCTGGGAATATGTTCGATCACCGGTACCCCAGCCTGGATCAGTGTTTTTTTCGACTCCACGGCAAAATCGACGCCTGTGGGCCAGGTGAAGACGACCAGGGGTTTTTTGACCTGGTGGTAAGTTTCAATAATTTTTTCCGTTGAACCCGGGCTGGGCATTTCCAGGTTGTAAAAAAAGCCTCCCACGTCTACCCGGGGATCTTCAATGACCATGCGAATGGCCTTCTGGAACAGCTCCGGCTCCAGCATGAGCTGGGAAGTCAAGTCAACGGGATTGCGCACCGCTCCGAAGGAAGGGAAAAACTCACGCAGGCCCCTCTGGGTTTCCTCGCTTAAACCGACTACCTCCAGGCCATACTGGGGACACTTATCGGCCACCACCACGCCGCCGCCGCCGGAAATAGTAATAATTCCCATCCTCTTGCCAGCAGGGAGGCGCCCGGCAGCGTATAGGGTAATCAGGGCATTCATCTGCTCCACATCATCGCAGCGCAGCACCCCCAGCTGCTTAAACACCCCGTCGTACACGCGATCTTCGCCTACCAGGGCGCCGGTATGGGAGGCTGCCGCCGCTGCACCGCTGGCGGTGCGGCCCATTTTGAGAAGGGTAACGAGCTTGCGCTGCTTCAGCGCATGGTCACAGGCGGCCATGAAAAGGCGCCCGTCCCGCTGCAGCCCTTCCATGTAGCCGCCAATCAGGGACACTTCTTCCCGCCGGGCCAGGTAATTTAGGATTTCGGCAAAGGTGATGTCAGCTTCATTGCCGGTGCTGACAAAGTAGTTGAATCCCACTGAAAATTGAATCACCATCTGGTAAATGATCCCGCCCAAGCCGCCGCTCTGGGTGATGTATGACAGGGTTTGCGGGTGGACTAAATTTTCCGGCTTCTGGTGATAGAAAAAGCTCGCCGTGTTGCCGTTGTAATAGTTAAGTATGCCGAGGCAGTTCGGTCCAAGCAGGCGCATCCCCGCCTCCGCGGCCACCCTGTGCATCTCTTCCTGCAGGCGCCGCCCAGCGGACCCGGTTTCGGCAAATCCCGAGGTGAAGACGATTGCCGCCTTGATTCCCTTAGCCGCACATTCTTCGATAACCTTAAGGGCCTGGGGCGCCGCCACCCCGACGATGGCCAGGTCCACGACTTCGGGCAAGTCCAAAACAGAGGGAAAGCACTTTAACCCGGCCACATTTTCATACTTCGGATTAACCGGGTAGAGGCGGCCCCGGTAGCCGAACATCGAAAAAAGAACCAGGGGAATACCGTTGGGCTTAAACGGGTTTTGGCTGGCCCCGATGATCGCTATAGACTCGGGATAAAAAAAAGGATCAAGCTCTGCAGCGGAGTGTCTGGCCAGCTCCTCTACCGTCTTGGCGCTCATTTGCCAACTCCTCCTTCATCCGCTACTGGAATTAACGGCAAAATTTAACTGCATTAATATTTTACCCGATCAAAGGTAATTTTGGTATATTATTTATTTCGGATATCGCAGCAGCGGGGGCACGCTGCCAGCCGGATTGAAAGTCTGCAGCAGCCATAAGTATATGCAGAGTTCCGGCACGGCTGTTTTTACCACAAGGTTTTAATTCACACACTGCCTAAATTATGATTTGCCAGGAATGGTTTTGTTAACAGCAGTTAAATTTATTTAAAAAGGTGAAGCTAGTGTGAAGATTGTGCTATAATGTGCATGATCTTGCGTTCTCTTTATGCAGAGAGGAGGCTTTCACAAGATGGCTGAAAGAAAGACGCCCCTGGATCAGAAAAAAAAGCGAGGCAGCAGCCGCCATAAAAGTAGAAAATTATTGAAAAACGATCTGGTACGAAAGATTCTCATTGCCGCAGGCATATTCGTCCTTGTAGCCGGGATTGCTGGCGCCATCATGGGGTTAATCTTTATCTCGGACGCACCCGAAATCGATCGGGCCGCCCTGGAGACTGTGCAGACCTCTTACCTTTACGACAAAAACAATCAAGAAGTGGCGGCCCTGCACGGGGAAGAAAACCGCATTCTCGTACCCCTGTCGGATATCCCGGACCACGTGCAGAAGGCGTTTATCGCCATAGAGGACGAGCGCTTTGAAAAGCATTTTGGCTGGGATATAATCGGCTTTATGCGGGCCATAGTGGTGAATTTGCGCACCCGCAGCTTCACCCAGGGCGCCAGCACGATTACCCAGCAGCTGGTGCAGAACGCCTTCCTCACCACCGAGAAAACCATCAAGCGCAAAACCCAGGAGATCTGGCTGGCGATCAAATTCGAGCGCCAGTATTCCAAGGAAGAGATCCTGGAGATGTACCTGAACCGGATCTATTTCGGCAATGGCGCTTACGGCGTGGAAGCTGCCGCCCAAACTTACTTCAACAAAAGTGTAGGCGAGCTGGACCTCCATGAAGCGGCCTACCTGGCGGCCATAGTGCGTTCACCCGAGTATTACAATCCTTTTGCCAATGAAGAAGCGGGGATCGCCCGGACAAAACTGGTGCTGGGCAATATGAAGCGCCTTAAGTTCATCGGTGACGCAGAATACCAGCAGGCTCTGAACGCTGAATTCGTCTATGGAGAGCCGCCCACTTTTGCTTACCCCCACCCCTACTTTGTCGATTACGTGGTCCACCATGAACTGGTCGATATTTTAAGCGAACTGCCGGAATACGGAAGCCGGGAGGAAGCGTACAAGGCCATCTATACGGGGGGGTTAAAGGTTTACACCACCCTGGATAGAGCCATCCAGGCCCACGTGGAAAATGTGCTTAACAACCACGATCTGTACCCCCGCACCCTCTATATCAACATGGATAAGCTGCAGGAAGCGATCAACGCCAACAACGGCAGGCTCCCGGCGGACTACCCCAACGCTTACATCGACGAAGAAAACGGTAAACCGCAGCCCCAGTCCGCCCTGGTTTTGGCTGACCCGAAAACAGGGGCCATCTGGGCCCTGGGCGGCGGCCGGGACTACGCCAAAAAACGCAACGAAGATCTGCGCTATTTGAGCAAACGCCAGCCCGGTTCGGCGATCAAGCCGGTCATCACCTACGCTCCGGCCATCGAGGAAGGACTGCTGGGCGCCGGCTCGGCCCTGGACGACGCGCCCCTGATCGGGCCGGGGGGCTGGTTCCCGGAAAACTATGATGGCAACTTCCGGGGCATGGTCACCGCGCGCACCGCCCTGGCTTATTCGTACAACCTTCCCGCAGTGCGGGCCTACCAGGCCCTGGGCCTGGAGAAGGGAGCCGATTACGCCTACCGGATGGGCCTTTCCACCTACGATCTCTCCAAGAAAGAAGTGCGGGACAAGCTGGGCCCCAGCTGGACCCTCGGCTCCCGCGAGGTGACCGCCCTGGAGATGGCCCAGGCTTTCAGCGTTTTCGCCAATAACGGGGTCAGGGTCGATTTGCACGCCGTCCAGCGGATCGAGGACCACAACGGGCAGGTCATTTATGAGCATAAAGCTGATCCACAGCAGATTTTATCGCCCCAGACCACTTTTATCATTAACGACATCCTCCAGGACGTGGTCCGCTACACCACCGCCCGGGGGCTGCAAAGCCCGCGCCCCATGGCGGCCAAGACCGGCACCACTGACGACGCCCGGGATATTTACCTGTGCGCCTATGCCCCCAACATCGTCGCCTCTTTCTGGATGGGCTACGACATCAACCTGATGGGTTCTATTCCCAACGGCTGGAATTACACCACCGCCGTCTTGCGGCAGGTTTTCAGCAAAGTATTTGAAACCCTGCCGGTGGAACATTTCCCGCCGGCGCCCGGCGGCGTGGTGCGGCGGGAAGTATGCTCCAAGTCGGGCCTGCTGCCCAGCGATGAGTGCCGGGAGGCAGAGGCGGTGGTTTCCGATTATTTCCTGGCCAACCACGTTCCCCGGGTCACCTGCAACATGCACGTCACGCTGGAAATTTGCGAGGCTTCCGGGGACCTGGCCAATGAGTACTGCCCGGAAGATCAGGTTAAGACAAAGTCATTTTTTATCCGCCCCGATTATATCACCACCGATGGGCGCTGGCCGAAGGGGGCGGGGCGGAAGCCGGCAGATGCAGGGGATAAGCCGCCCACCGAAAAGTGCAGCGTCCACACGGAGTTTTCCGGAGGGATAACCTCTTTCACCGCCGAAGAAAGAGGCAATTATATCCGCCTGGAATGGAAGCACAGCGGCCCGCGGGTGGAAGAGTTTTATCTTTACAGGCAAACCGTGGGCGAAACCGATCTGGAGTTTCTGGCAACCCGGCCCGGCAACCTTCGCCGCTATGACGACAGGGACGTGCAGCCCGGAAAGACCTATATTTACAGTATTTACGCCGTCTACCAGCACGGCCACTCCGAGGCGGTGTCAGTGAGGATCACCTTCAAAGAGCCGCCCCAGCCGCCGCCCAGACCCAAGTCTTTCAAGGCTGAACAAATTGATGACAACAAGATCAAACTTAGCTGGGATTATAGTGATGCGAATATTGACGGTTTTATTATTACTAGAATTGTTAATGATGCAAGTAAGCTACAGATAAATATTGAGAAAACAATGAACAGTTATGTTGACGAAGATCTGACACCCGGAGATTATGCCTATACTATTGTAGCAGTAAAGGATGGCATCACTTCTGAAGCAGCAGGGCCTACACAAACAATTACTATTGGAGAAACCGGTGCTGCCGGCACCGGCAGCTTCCTCTGGTCCTTGCTCAGCCGGGCCCTGCCGCAGCGGCTTGCCTCCTGGATTTACTAACCTCATACAGTGGCGCAAAACACGAAGGGGCGGTCGCACCGCCCCTTAAATTTTTTCTAAGATTTAACGGGCCAGCGAAGTCTGAACTGTTCAGTAATCCGCCCTGGCTGCTATTCCGATTCCCGGCCTGCGGCTTCCTGCCTCTGGGACCACCAGTAGACCCCGTCTTTACGCCGGCTGCAGCGCTTTTTGGCGTAAAGATCGAACAGGGCCTGGGCGACCCGGGTGGCCGGCTGCTGGTGAGCTCCGCACCCGGCGCCAAAAAGCCGCTCTCCCTCCCGCTTCAGTTCACGCCACTGCCGCGGGTATTCCATGCGCAGCTCCTCTACCAGCTGGGCGGTGGTTTTCTCCACCCCCGGCTCCAGCAGGCTCAACAGCAGCTGCTCCAGCTGCTCTTGCTCCACCATCTCGATCCTCCTAAACCGAAATCTTGCCAACGACGGCTGTGCCCTCTCCCACCAGGGGAGAGGGTTAGGGAGAGGGGGAAAAACCGAAAGCAGGACGATTCCTAAAACCGTCACCCCCTCCCCGACCCTCCCCCATCAAGGGGGAGGGGGTTTTTAACTCCTGGCCCCTGAATTTCCTTAAATGCCTAAGGCCTGCTTCCCCGTTTCTCCTGGCTCCCGAATCCTGTCTCCAGCTTCAAGCCCCCGACCCTCCCCCATCAAGGGGGAGGGGGTTCAAACCCCGCCTTTATCCCAGCTCTACAACGGTAACCCCTTCTCCCCCCTCGGCGGGGGCGCCGCCCCGGAAGGTGCGCACCAGGCGGTGCTCCTTTAAATAAGCACGCAGTCCGGCTTTCAATTTGCCCGTGCCCTTGCCGTGGATCAGGGTGACCCGGGTCAATCCGGCCCAGGCAGCGTCATCAAGGTATTTATCCACCGCGGGCAACGCTTCCTCCACGGTGAAGCCGCGCAGGTCCATCTCACTGCGCACGTCCACATCTTTGCTTACAGTATAGCCGCCCGGGCGGGCCGGCTTTTCTTCCTTTTCCCGGCCGTGCCAGCGACACAGTTCCTGCCTGGGGAGCTGAACCCGCATCGGCCCCACCTGGACCAAAACCTCTTCTCCGGCCAGGGCGATAATCTCCCCCTTCTGGCGCAGGCTGCGCACCAGGATTTCTTTGCCCGGAACAATTTCTTCTTCCGGCAAGGGAGAATACGCCCCCGGTTCATGCTCTGCCGGCTGCTCCAGTTCCCGGCGCAGGGCATGCAGCTTCTGGCGGACCTGCTCCGCCCGCCCCAGGCCTTCCGCCCCCCCGGCAGAGCGAATCCGGTGCAGCTCGGCAATCAGGGCATCGGCGCTGCTCTTGGCGCGGCGGATGATCCGCCGGGCTTCCTCCCGGGCTTCCCTTAAAATTTCCTCCCTGCGGGCGTGCAGCTGCTCTCGCTGCTGCTCCAGCTCCCGGCGCAGCGCATCGGCGCGGGCCTGGTCCAGAGAAGCCTGGCGGCTGTCCCGCTGAAAGCGCCGCTGCTCCTCCACCAGGCTGGTAATAATCTCCTCCAGCTGCTCGTGTTCGCGGTGCAGCATCTCCCGGGCCTGCTCCAGCAGCTCCGGCGCCAGCCCCAGCCTGCCGGCGATGACAAAGGCATTGCTCTGGCCGGGCACGCCCTGCAGCAGGCGGTAAGTGGGGGAAAGGGTTTCCGGGTCAAATTCCATGGCCCCGTTCTGCATCCCTTCGCGAACCTGGGCAAAAAGTTTCAACTCATTGATATGGGTGGTGGCTACCGCCAGGCCGCCGCGACGGGAGAGCTCCGCCAGGATGGCCATGGCCAGGGCCGCCCCTTCCGATGGATCAGTCCCGGCACCCAGTTCATCCAGGAGGACCAGGGAAGAGGAGGTCGCCTCTTCCATGATCGAAATGATATTTTTCATATGCCCGGAAAAAGTGCTTAAACTCTGGGCGATACTCTGTTCGTCACCAATATCGGCGCGAATGCAATCAAAAACCGGAAGAGCGCTGTCCGGGCCCGCCGGAATATGCAGGCCGCACTGGGCCATGATGCACAACAGGCCGATGGTCTTTAAGGCTACCGTCTTGCCCCCGGTATTGGGACCGGTAATCACCAGGATGCGGTTGTCGCCGCCCAGGGTTACATTCAGGGGGACTGGTTCCTGCAGCAGTGGATGGCGGGCATCTACCAGGCGCAGCCACGCGCTGCTGGAGCTGTGCAGCGCCGGCTCAACTCCCCCTTGGGCCAGGCTGAGCCTTCCCCGGGCCACGATCAGGTCCAGCTCGGCATAGAGGAGGCGATCCTGCAGCAGCTCTGCGGCGTCGGCGGCCACAAGCGCGCTGAGCTCGCTTAAAATCCTCTCTATTTCACGCTCAACCTGGTTATTTAATGCGGTAAGCCGGTTCTGCAGCTGCACCACCGGCAAAGGCTCGATGAACAGCGTGGCCCCGCTGGCCGACTGGTCATGCAGCACTCCGTTCAGCTGCCGGCGGTACTCCTGCTTTACCGGTAGAACATAGCGCCCATTGCGAATGGTCACCAGCGGCTCCTGCAGGTAGCGGCGGGTGTGGGGACTATGGAGGTAGCTGTCCAGTTTCTCCCGGATCTGCTCCTGCAGGGCGCGCTGCTTTCTTCTTAAATCTGACAGCGCTGCCGAGGCGCTGTCCAGAACCTGTCCTTCCTCATCAACAGAAGTTTGCAGCCGCCGGGCCAGAGGGGCAAAGTCCTCCAGAGAGGATACTATTTCTGCAAGCAAGGGGAAAAGGTCGCGCTGCTCCGGCGCTTTCATAAACTGCTTCCAGCGGGCCACCCCTTTTAAAAACTGACAGAGGCCGGCCAGCTCGGCTCCGCTTAAGACGCCGCCCTTTTGCGCACGCAGCACCGCCGGCTCAATGTCCGCGGTGGGTTGAGGCGAAAAAAGCGCGCGGGCGCAGAGCAGGCGTCCCTCACCCGTCTCTTTTTGCCGGCGCGCCACGGTTTCAATGCTCTCTGCAGGCATGATCTCCAGTGCCAGCCGGCGGCCCATGGGGGTCACCGTTAGGTCGGCCAATGACCGGCGAATTTCTGCAAATTCCAGCGATTTAATCTCCCGTTCCCGGATTACGTTCAATGCTGGCTCTCCTCGATACATAGTTGTTGCCTTTTATGTAAAAGCGCAGCAGCTTCTCCTTGGCCTGAGAAATGCCGATACGCGGTGCACTGACCACGTCAAAATGCGCAGGCCCGCCTGTCGCGATCCATAGCGGCTCCTCGCGCAGATCATGGCCGTTCAATGAAGTGTCAATGTTCAAAGCGCGGCACAGCTTTCCCGGTCCGTTGGCCAGGTTCACCAGGTTTAAAGCTATACCGCGGCGCCGCCGCATCAGCTCCACCCCTTCCAGGGGCTGCAGGGCCCGCACCAGCACCGCCTCACCCACGCCCTCCGGGCCGGAGGTGACATTAAAACAGTAATGGTTGCCGTAAATGAAGTAGACATAGGCCCGGCCAGGGGGGCCGAACATGGGCGCATTGCGGCGGGTCATGCCCCGGGCGGCGTGGCACGCCGGGTCGTCTTTGCTTAAGTAGGCTTCGGTTTCCACGATGATGCCGGCCGCCAGTCCTTCTGCCGTGCGGCGGCAGAGAAGTTGGCCCAAGAGGGCCCGGGCCAGGCTCACCGTGTCCTGGAGGTAAAAGGAAAACGGTAAAGGCTGCGGCCGCAAATTCATCTCTTACAGCCGCGGCGCCGCTTCGCTTTGAGGACCATTTCCAGCCGCTCCCGGGGTAAAGTATTGAGCACATCCGCCTCCTCCAGCCAGCCCCGGCGCGCCGCGGTGACGCCGTAGCGCATATCTTCCATGGTCACAGTGCTATGGGCGTCGGTATTTATGGTTATCAACACCCCTGCTTCCCTGGCCCGGCGCAGGTGGATATCGGGCAGGTCCAGCCGCTGGGGCGAAGCATTTAACTCGAGGATGGTGCCCGTGGCCGCCGCCTGCCGGATCAGGCACTCCACGTCCACCTGGTAGCTGCCGCGGCTGCCCAAAAGCCGCCCCGTGGGGTGACCGATGATCTGTACCGCCGGGTGCTCCATGGCCCGGCAGATGCGCGCGGTCATCTCTTCGCGCCCCTGTTTAAAGTGGCTGTGCACAGAAGCGATAACCACATCCAGCTCATCGAGCAAATCGTCGGGGAGATCCAGGGAGCCATCCGGGCGGATATCCACCTCAATGCCGCATAATAGCCGGCAGCGGGGGTTTTTCACGTTAATGCTCCGGATCTGGGCGATCTGGCACCGCAGCCGCTCCGGGGAGAGGCCGCCGGCAATCTGCAAGGAGGGCGAGTGATCGGTTATGGCCGCATACTCATAACCGAGGGCCTCCGCGGCCGCGGCCATGGCCTCAATGGTGGCAACGCCGTCGCTCCAGTCGCTGTGCAGGTGCAGGTCGCCGCAAATCATATCCGCTTCGATCAATTGCGGCAGCCGCCCTTCCTGCGCCGCACGGATCTCTGACCCGTCCTCCCTTAGCTCGGGCGGGATTGGCGGCAGTCCCAGGGCGGCATACAGATCCGTTTCTTCAGAGAGGGGGACGCGGCCGCGGCTGCTGAACAGACCCTCCCTGGAAAGTGCCAGCCCCGCCTCCCGGGCCAGCGCAGCCAGGCGGGTCCAGTGTTCGTCCGACCCGGTGGCTGCGGCCAGGGCTGTAGGGAATTCCTCTTCCCCGGTAAAATAAAGCCGCACCGGTACACCGGCTATGGTCCGCACCGTCAACCCGTTTTGCTCCGGCGACACATCGAGAAGGCCCGGCTGCCGGGACAAATCTTTCTCCAGGGCAGATCGGCCTGCTTGCCTGCGCAGCGCCACCACCAGGACAACTTCTCCGACCAGTTCAACGCCGCGCCTCAGCTCTCCGGCAGCCCCGGCCCGCGCTACCGCGGGATGCTCCAGCAGATAACTGTTGAGCTGGTCGGCCAGGGGTACGGCCACGCCGCGGTGGAATTTTTCCGCGCGGTGGTGCCGCTGCTCGAAGAAATGAATAATATTTTGCTCCAGGCTCCGCCCCAACCCGGCAAGTTCAGCCACCCGCCCGGCCCGCGCCGCCTCTTCCAGCTGCTCCATGTGCTGAAGCTGCAGCTTTTGAACCAGGGTTGCCGCCGTCTTATAACCCACGCCGGGTATGGAAAAAAGAGCCAGCAAGGAGGGGGACACCTCCGCCTCCAGGCGCGCTAGGAATTCGCTGCGCCCGCTTTTCACCAGCTCCGTGATTTTGCGCGCCAGGGCCGGGCCGATCCCGGGAAGCTGCTCCAGTTTTCCGGCCTCAATCAGCGCAGCCAGGGGCTCGGCGGTGCGAATAACCTGCCGGGCGGCCTGGCTATAGGCGCGAACTTTATAATCTTTTTCCCCTTTCAAGGCCAGCAGCCCGGCCATGCGCTCCAGGGCTGCCGCCACTTGCCAGTTTTCCACAGCCTTTTGGACCACCTGCGTTCTTTAAGCTCCGCCGCCGGCAACAGCGTCAAGGTAGAATTCCACGAGCCAATTCTTAAGCGACGTTGCCACCAGGGGCAGGTATTCTCCGGCCCAGAGCACCAGTTGCGAGCCGTTGACCGCCTCCACGCACAGGGGCACCGGCACCAGTTGGGCCATGCTGACCAAAAGATAACAGAGGGCCACGCCGATAACCAGCCCGATCAGGGCGCCGCCGAGGCGGTTGACCAGGCCGATTACCGGCAGTTTATTAATTGCTTTAAACGAACCGGAAAGCAGGCGGAATAAAATCGAAAACACCACGAAAAGCACCACAAAGAGCAGCACCCCCGCCATCAACTCCGCCGCCCGCTCCACTGCCGCTTCCACGCCCAGGAACTGCAGCGCTTCATGGTAAGAAATGGCACTGAGGGGATCCAGATGCCGCGCCAGCGGCCCGCTGAAAAAGCGGCTGCCGACAAAGGCGAAGACCAGGGCAATCACGAAGCCAAAGAGGCTGAACAGCTGCTTGACCAGCCCCCGGGAAAAGCCGCTGGCCAGGTAAAATACCAGTATCCCTGCCAGCAGGAGATCAAACCAGTTCATCTTCGTCTCCCCTTTCCCTATTCTCGTCAGGGTAGCGCCGCAGCTGCTGTTTCAACCTCAACAGCTCATCGGCCAGGTTAATCGCCGTCAGGACGGCAATCTTATAGCGGCTGATACCGCTTTTGCCCGCAGCCAGGATGCGCATCATCTGATCCACGTGGGCAGCGGCCTGCTCCATTTCCCGGGGCGATGAAGGGCCTTTGATAATATAATCTTCTCCCATTATCGTTACTGTTACCCTGTTTTTCGGTTTATCCTCCACCCTACTGCTCCTCCCGGCCCGCGACGCATTGCTCTAATATTTCGCGACAGCGGCAGTCAGTTCCTGCCTGGCTCAACGCCTGAGCGAAGCGCCGAGCTGCGCCAGGGCCCGCTCCACCCTTTCCAGCGCGGCCTGGACCTCTTCATCGGTCAGGGTGCCTTCGGGGCGCCTGAAGGTGAGGCTGTAGGCGATACTGCGTTTACCCGGCGGCACCTGCTCGCCTTCGTAAAGGTCAAATAGAACAACCTGTTCCAGCAGCTCTCCGCCCGCCTCGCGGATGCGGCGTTCCAGCTCTCCCGCCGGTATTTCCCGGGAAACGACCACGGCCAGATCGCGCCAGGCTGCAGGATAGCGGGGCAGCGGCGACAGGCGGGGCACCAGGACCGCGGCTTCTGCCAAAGCGTCCAGGTCCAGTTCGCATATGGTTACCGGCTGGCGGAAATCCCAGGTCTCCGCCACTTCGGGATGAACTTCTCCGATGAAACCAATCTCCGTGCCGCCAATGACTACCGCGGCGCTCCGGGTAGGATGAAGGAAGGGCAGCGCCGCAGGGACAAGCTCCATGCCGCTGATATGCAGCCGCGAGCAGAGCATCTCCAGGGCCCCCTTGACCAGGTAAAAATCGGCCGGAGACGGGGCAGTCAACCAGTTGGGATCCGGCAGCTGTCCCGTTGCCGCCAGGGCGAGACGCAGCGGTTCCTGGGGCAGTTCATCCAGGGGCAGCCGGCGCGGCAGAAAAACCGCACCGATTTCAAAAAACAACTGGTTCATTTCCTGGTGGTTAAAATTGTGCTGCAGTACCTTGAACAGCCCCGGCAGCAGGGTGGTGCGCATGACGCCCTGCTCTTCGGAAAGGGGATTTTGCAGGGCAATCGCCCGCCGCCGCGGATCATTCTCCTCCAGCCGCAGCCTCTCCAGGTGAGACCGGTTAATAAATGAAAGAGTTATGGCCTCGAAAAAGCCGCAGCCGACCAGGGTCTGCCGCACCAGGGAGTGAATTTGCTGCCGCTTTGTTTCGCGGCTTGACAGCAGCTCGCCCCGGGGCAGCGTTAGGGGAATGCGTTCATAGCCGTAGATGCGGGCCACCTCTTCCACCACATCTTCTTCGATAAGCACATCACCACGGCGCAGCGGCACCGTCAACTCCAGCACACCGCCGCTTCCCCTGGCCACGCCAAAATCCAGCCTGGCCAGGATCTCTGTTACTTCTGATACCGGTATTTTCACCCCCAAAATTTCATTAATCCGATGGGGGCGAACAGTGATGCGGCGGGGTTCGGGCGGAACGGGATTGGTGTCCACAACCCCTTTCATCACATGCCCGCCGGTGTAGCGGGCCAGCAGCAGGGCCGCCCGGTTTTGGGCTGCAAGGGTGGCGCCGGGATTAACGCCGCGCTCAAAGCGCTGCGACGCTTCAGAGGGAAGGTTGTAGCGGCGCGCGGTGCGCCGGATGCTGGCCGGGTTGAACATGGCCGCTTCCAGCAGGACGGTCCGGGTGCGCGGGTTGATTTCGGTGCTCTCCCCGCCCATCACCCCGGCCAGGCCAATGGGGCCGCCCGGGTCGGCGATGACCAGGGCTTCTTCATCCAGCTCCCTGGTGATGCCGTCTAAGGTAACCAGGGTTTCTCCGGCGGCGGCGCGCCTGACGATAATTTCCTTTGCGGCCAGAAGGTCGTAGTCAAAGGCATGGAGGGGTTGTCCGTATTCCCACATGACGTAATTGGTAATATCGACAATGTTGTTAATGGGGCGGATTCCCGCCTTTAAAAGGCGCAGCTGCATCCACAGGGGCGCCGGCCCGGTGGCGACCTCGCGAATCACCCGGGCGGTATAGCGGGGACATAGCTCTGGCTCGAGCACGTTCACCTGCACCGCACTGTGGACGCTTTCTTCACTCTGCGGCGGCTCCTCCGGCGGCAGTTTTACAACGGCTCCCGTCAGTGCCGCCACCTCGTACGCCACCCCCAGCATGCCCATACAATCGGCCCGGTTCGGGGTCAGGCTCAAGTAAAGGATGGGGTCGTCAAACTCCAACACCTCATCGACAGCGGTCCCGGGTGCCGTGGCCGGATCCAGAACCAGGATGCCCGCTTCTGCCGCCTCGCCCAGATCCAGGCCCAGCTCCCGGGGCGAGCAGAGCATGCCTTCGGACTTTTCGCCGAGGATAGTGGCTGTTTCGATCCGCCCTATCCCCGGCAGCACGGCCCCGCTAAGGGCCAGAGGCACCTTCTGCCCCACGGCCACGTTGGGAGCGCCGCAGACGATATTAAGGGGCGGCGAAACGCCCGGGTCCACCGTCACCAGGGACAGTTTTGAACTCCCGGGATGAGGCTTTACCGCCATCACCGCGGCCGCCACCACCCGCGGCAGCCGCGGCCGGAAAGCTTCCACCGCCTCCACCTCAATGCCGGAGAGGGTCAGCTTTTCGGCCAGCTCCCGGGGGGATAAGCCGCAGTCTATGTATTCTTTAAGCCAGTTATATGATAAGCGCACAGTATCCAACCTCCTAACCTAAACTGCTGTAGCTGAGCTGCGCCGCGGACGCCGCAGAGCTATCTGCGCACCTGCAATCTTCACCGGAACTGCTTCAGGAAACGCAAATCATTGGTGAAAAAAAGGCGCAGGTCTTCGACCCCATACTTGAGCATGGCGATGCGCTCCACTCCCATGCCGAACGCAAAGCCGGTCACATCCTGCGGATCGTAGCCGCCTGCCCTTAAGACCTGCGGGTGCACCATCCCCGCGCCCAGAATCTCCAGCCAGCCGGTCTGCCCGCAGACACGGCAGCCCTCTCCATCGCAGATGATACAGGATATATCCACTTCGGCGCTGGGCTCGGTAAAGGGAAAGAAGCTGGGGCGCAGACGGATCCGCTGCTTCGGCCCGAACATCTCCCGGGCGAAGAGGAGCAGCGTCCCTTTCAGATCGGCAAAAGTAATGCCGCGGTCCACGGCCAGCCCTTCCACCTGGCTGAACATGGGTGAATGGGTGGCGTCGTCGTCGCGGCGGTAAACCTTGCCCGGGGCAATTATGCGCACCGGCAGCCTGGGCGCCTGCAGCTCCATGGTCCGGATCTGGACAGGCGAGGTATGGGTGCGCAGCAAATACTGGGGCGCCACATAGAAAGAATCCTGCATGTCCCGGGCGGGGTGATCCGGCGGCATGTTCAAAGCCTCGAAATTGTAATAGTCGCTTTCGATTTCCGGGCCCGTGGCCACCTGGAATCCCAGGCCGATAAAGATTGCCTTGATTTCCTCGAGGATGGCGGTAAGGGGGTGCACCTGCCCCGCGGCAAAGGGATAGCCGGGCAGAGTAATATCAATACGCTCCCGCTCCCACTTCTCTTCCGCCGCCGCTTTTTTAAGGGCGGCTTCACGCTGGCGCAGCAGCTCTTCCAGGGTACTGCGCAGGGCATTGGCTTTCTGCCCCACCAGGGGCCTTTGCTCCGGCGGCAGCTGTCCCATACCGCGCAGCAGTGTGGTCAGTTCACCTTTTTTCCCCAGGTAGCGCACCCTTACGTTTGCCAGTTCCTGCAGTCCGGAAACGGAGGCCACCGCCTCCCGTGCTTCCTGCTCCAGCCGGGCCAGCCTGTCCAACATATGCACCACTCCTTTTCTAAAGTGACCCCAAAAATAAAAATCCCTCCTCCGAGGGACGAAAATAAATTCCGCGGTACCACCCACGTTAGCTTAGTTAAAGCTCTGCTCCATTTCGATAACGGCATTTCCCGCCCGCGCCTACCCAGAAACGGCGCGCCATTTCCTTCAGCGCGGAAGCTCCGGAGAGAACTTCAACAGGTGCGGCCGGATAGGGCTTGCAGTCTACGGCCCTATCTCCCTTGGACGGCCCCGGTCCTGCCTACTTTGCTCCTTCACTGCATTTCCATATTTAACTGTCCTGAATTGCTTCAAATTATAGCATAAACAATTTCTGTTTACAATTAACATGACCCTTGAACAAATGACCGTTAAACTGGAAATCAACCCGGGAGAAGCACCTAGCGGCCACCGGCATGGTGGCGCTGGCGTACTGCCTCATAAATGAGGATGGCGGCGGCCACGGCGGCGTTTAAAGAATCCTGCCCGCCCGCCTGGGGAATGGCTACAGTGCCATCTGCGGCGGCACACAGGTCCGGGGAGATGCCGCTTTTTTCGTTGCCGATGATGAACAGGGTCGGGCGCCTAAAGTCGGCATTCCAGTAAATCTGCTCCGCACGGGGCGCGGCGGCGGTCACCTGCAACCCGTCCCTTTGCAGTTTTTCGACCAGCGGCAGCGGTTCGCGCACCCGGGCCACGGGAATTTGAAAAAGAGCGCCAGCCGTGGATCGCAGGACCTTGGGGCTTAAAGGATCGGCGCTGCCCGGGGTATAAAAAACGGCCTCCACTCCCGCTGCGGCGGCGGTGCGCAGGATCGTGCCCATGTTGCCGGGATCCTGCAGGCGATCCAGGAGCAGGGCCAGGGTTAAGGTTCCGGTTAGAAGCGCGGCGGGGTCGGGCTCCCGGTACGGAATCAGCGCGGCCACGCCCTGGGGAGTTTCAGTGGCGGAGAGCTTTGCGAATACCTTTTCGACCACCGGGGCCCGCCTCACCGTTATAGGCAAAGAGTCAATCAGCAAGCGGCCCCGGCCGGCATAGTACTCCGGGGTAAACAGAACCACCGCCGGCGCCAGCCCGGCAGCCAAAGCCTGCTCCAGCAAGTTCGGCCCCTCTATGGCCACCAGCCCGGAGGCACGGCGCTGTTTGCGGCTGCGCGCCAGGCGGGCGAATTCCTTAATCAGAGGGTTGTCCGGGCTGCTGATCAGGTGCGGCGGCAAACTGGATCCACTCCGTCTTTGAAAAATTTATGCTCAACCACGGCTGCCCTGATCCCCGGGGCTCTGCGCAGCCGGGGAGATGCCTGCTGCCGGGCAATATCAACTGGTCGCCCATAAAGCCCGCTAAAGCAATCCCCCTCGTTAAGAGGGGGGATGAACAGCTTTGGCATCCCTGTGTCTTAGATATTTTCCTTGGCCACCTGGATCAGCCGGTCAAAGCCGGCCTTATCGTTAACAGCCATATCCGCCAGCATCTTCCGGTTAATTTGCACATCAGCCTTTTTTAAACCGTTAATGAAACGGCTGTAGCTGAGGCCTTCGGAACGGGCCGCTGCATTTATGCGGGCGATCCAGAGCTTGCGGAAATCACGCTTGCGCTGGCGGCGATCACGATAGGCATACTGCAGGGATTTCATGACCTGCTGTTTTGCTACTCTAAAAAGTTTGCTCTTGGCGCCATAATAGCCCTTGGCCAGTTTGAGTATTTTCTTGCGCCGTCTCCGGGCGATAGTCCCTCTTTTAACGCGAGGCATCACCTAGCCCCCCTTTCCTAATATTGCCTGGTAGTTTCTCAGGTTGCTAAGGCAGCAAACGCTGCACTCGCTTTAAATCTGAAGCGCTGACAGTAGCAGATTTGCGCAATCTTCTCTTGCGTGAAGGGCTCTTCTTCTGCAGGAGGTGGCTGCTAAACGCACGATAGCGCTTGATTTTGCCCCCGCCGGTTTTCTTAAAGCGCTTGGCCGCTCCCCGATGGGTTTTCATTTTGGGCATGGTACGACCTCCTTTACGATGTTTTGGGGGATAAGATCATGATCATATTACGTCCTTCCAGCTTGGGAGCACGCTCAATGGCGCCGACATCTTCCACCTCTTCAGCCATCTGGTTAAGCAATCGCTGCGCTTTTTCAGGATGGGTGATCTCTCTCCCCCTGAACATGACCGTTACTTTTACCTTGTCGCCGCTCTCGAGAAAACGACGGCAGTTTTTTACTTTCACTGCAAAGTCGTGTTTCTCAATATTGGGCCGCAGCTTAACCTCTTTAACCACAATCGTTTTCTGGTGCTTGCGCGCTTCCCGGTCCCGTTTGCTCTGCTCATACTTATACTTTCCATAATCCATGAGGCGGCATACCGGGGGGCGGGCATTGGGAGCCACATTGACCAGGTCGAGCCTTTTCTGCTGGGCAATCTCCAGGGCCTGGTCGATTTTCATAACTCCCAGCTGGGTGCCGTCGGAATCGATGAGAAGCACTTCCCGGGCCTTAATTTGCTCGTTGACGAACAAATTTTTAGTAATCTCATTTCACCTCCCCACTTAAATCTTCGTTTTACAAAAAAAGTAAAGAGCAGGTCGCATCCGCCTGCTCTCGCCTTTACTTATTTTTAATTGCGGCAACCCTGGTAGCAGTATCTTCACGCCCCAGGGTGAGAAGCGGGCTGCTTCTACTTGTCTTTGATTATAGGTTTTATTCTGATAGAACTATACCAAATTAACCTGTCCCGGTCAAATTATTTTTTTAAATCGATCTCTTGCCGCAGCATCTCCATAAAAGCGTTTAGCTCCGTGCCGCCCTGGTCTCCCCTTTCCCGATGGCGCACGGAAACCAGGTTGTCTTTTTCTTCCCGGTCGCCCACAATGAGCATATACGGAATTTTCTTTAACTGGGCCTCGCGGATTTTATAACCCACTTTCTCGCTGCGATCGTCCAGCTGCACCCTGAACGAGGCTTCCTGTAGCGCTGAGAACACTTTTTTCCCGTAGGCGTGGTGGCGCTCCGTAAGGGGAATGACCACTGCCTGCACCGGCGCCAGCCAGGCCGGGAAAGCCCCGCCATAGTGCTCGATCAGGAGAGCCATGAAGCGCTCCATGGCCCCGTAGATGACGCGGTGGATGATGACCGGGCGGTGTTTCTGGCCGTCTTCCCCGATATAAGTCAGATCAAATTTTTCAGGCATTTGAAAATCCAGCTGGATGGTACTGCACTGCCAGCTGCGGCCGAGGCAGTCCTGCAGGTGAAAGTCGATTTTGGGCCCGTAAAAAGCGCCGTCACCGGGGTTGATTTTGTACTCGAGCCCCTTATCCTGCAGCACCTTCTCCAAAATGGCCGTGGCCTTGTCCCACATCTCCACGCTGCCCATGGCTTTTTCCGGCCGCGTGCTCAGCTCGACCCGGTACTCAAACCCGAAAACCCGGTAGAAGCGGTCAACCATATCGATTACGCCGGCCACTTCCGCTTCAATCTGTTCGGGCAGCATAAAGATATGGGCGTCATCCTGGGTAAAGCTGCGCACCCGCATCAGACCGTGCAGCGTTCCGGAGAGCTCGTGCCGGTGCACCAGCCCCATCTCGGCGATGCGGCGGGGCAGATCCCGGTAGCTGTGCATGCGCGAGCGAAATACCAGCATCGCCCCGGGGCAGTTCATGGGCTTGACCGCATAGTCCTGATCATCGATGCGGGTGAAATACATGTTATTACGGTAATGATCCCAGTGTCCCGACTGCTCCCACAGGTGCCGGTTCAAAATAATCGGCGTTTTTATTTCTTCATAGCCCGCACGGCGGTGCTCCCGGCGCCAAAAGTCGGTCAGCTCCTGCCAGATGATCATGCCGTTGTGGTGCAGGAAAGGAAAACCGGGGCCTTCCTCCTGCAGGCTGAACAGGTCCAGTTCGCGGCCCAGCTTGCGGTGATCCCTCTTTTTGGCCTCCTCCAGCAGATCCAGGTGCTGCTGCAGCTGCTCCCGGGAGGGGAAGGCGGTGCCGTAGATGCGCTGCAGCATCGGATTTTTTTCATCCCCGAGCCAGTAGGCCCCGGCCAGGCCGGTCAGCTTGATCGCTTTGACCATTCCGGTGTGGGGCAGGTGCGGGCCGGCGCACAGATCGATGAAATCTCCCTGTTCGTAAACGGAGATAACCGACTCTTCAGGGAGCTCGTTGATCAGCTCAACCTTGTAGGTTTCGCCCTTCTCCGCAAAATATTTTACCGCCTCCGCACGGCTCAGTTCCCGGCGCTTTATGGGCAGCTTTTCTTTAATAATCTTTTTCATCTCCTGCTCAATCCGATCCAAATCGGCGGCGGAGATGGGCTGCTCAAACTCAAAGTCATAATAAAAGCCGTTCTCTATGGCCGGTCCGATCCCCAGCTTGGCCGTAGGATAAAGTCTTTTTACGGCCTGGGCCAGAATATGGCTGGCGCTATGGCGGTAAATCCTGGCTCCCTGGGGTGTATTAAAATCGAGGAAAGTAAGAGTACAATCCCCGGTCAAAGGACTGTGCAGATCGCATTCCCGGTCATTGACCATGGCGGCAAGGACCTGCTCCCCGGAACCGGGATGGTCCCGGTAAACCTCCAGGCAGGTTGTTCCGGAAGGATATGTCGCTTCAATGTTATCGCCAATTTTTACTTTAATTTCTGACATCGGGGCGCCTCCTTCTTCAGGCCATAGTCTAATGATAAAACTTGTCAAAAGGCCTGTCAAGCGAAGGAGACGCCTAAACGGGGAGAAAACTGTTTACCCCTTGGTTTTGTCCGTATGGACCAGGTGCATCGCCTCCTGGCGGCAGTAAGCGCAATTGCTGCAAAAAATTAGCCGGTCGTCAAAAATCCGGCGCAGGGTGTCGACGGTCTTCGGATAATGGGGCAGGACATTTTGATGGAGCATAATCTGCCGCGGCGCCACTGAAACGAGCATGCTCACCAGAACGTCTTCGTAGTCGCTGTCCTTTTCAAATTCCTCCAGGTCGAATTCTTCCCATTCCCGGGGATCTATTTTTTGAAAATGCTGGTCAGTAATCTGAAACTGCCCCTTTTCGTCCACGGCCAGGTGAACCAGGTTAATCTTGGGCTGCTGGATCTCCAGAAAATATTTCAACAAGCGAACAAATTCGCGATATTCTTTTTCAGTAAGATAGTTTTCCACGGCCTCGTCAATAACCCGTTTCAACTCGGCCTGGTAGTCCCGCAGCCGGAAATAGATAAAACCTTCAATATTAAGGTGCCTGTTGTCAAGCAGGTACTCTTTTAATTTCCGCTCGATGACCTCTTTGAATGTATCCTGGCGGCTGCTGGGCAGCTCCTTTTCCAGCTCGCGCCTGGCTTTCAGCAATATTTCATCGCGTTCTTCTTTGCGAAAATAAAAATAATTATAGCGCAATATATCCTGAAGCAATAAATCGCGCAAGTCAGTAATGATAAACTGGGAAATTAATGAAGCGATAAATGATTCCATCCTGCCCGGCTGTGCGGCTTCTTCCGACTGCGGCATCAGGTAAAGCATCTTGCCGGATTTTCCGCAGTCCTGCCAACAGCAGCAGGGCTCAACGGTATTTAAACAAACGCATTTTTGCTTTAGTTTGCTCTGCAACTGGGCAAAAGCGCGTTTGACGATAATCAAAAAAATTTTCACCGTTTTTCCTCCTCTCTACCTATTATATGAGGAACGGTGAAAATGTAATACCTGCGTCGCAGCAGCTTTCTTATCAATATACCGTGTTTTTTTCGCCCCCCGCAGCCCGATGAAATAGCGGAAGCAGCCTACGAATGTTATAATGAAAGTGCCAACATCTGCCATATTTATAAGCACCGCTTGCAGGTTAGAAAAATTAACCGGCGGCGTTTAGATTGAAGTCTAAACAGCGCCGGTAAGGAGTATGCATAATCCAAAAAGGAGTGGTAAAGTTGCGTAACGTGGTCATCGCCGGGTATTTGCGCACTCCGATCTCCCGGGCTTACCCGGCTAAACCGGAACGGGATGCCTTTAATGCCCTGCGCATGGACGAATGCGCGGCCAGGCTAATCAAAGAGCTGCTGCGGCGGGAGGGTCTCGACCCCGGGAAGGTAAACCGCTGTATTATCGGCTGCGCCAATCAAAGCGGAGAGCAGTGGCTATACGGGGGGCGCGCGGTCAGCCTGCTTGCCGATTTGCCCTATACAACCCCGGCCATGGCCATGGATATTCAGTGCGGTTCATCCATGGGCGCCGTGCATGCGGGAACGATGGAAATAAAGCTCGGCTACAGCGATATTGTTTTGGCCGGAGGGCTGGAGCATATGACCCATGTGCCCATGCGGCACGGCACCAGGCCCAACCCTAATTTACTGCGGCAGCAAAAGTTTGACCTGAAGAAGATCGGCAAGACGGTGGAGGAGATGTATTTTCCTGAAGAGGATCGCTATGCCCTGCCTTCCATGGGGGATACCGCTGAACTGCTGGCCGAAGAAGCGAATATCAGCAGGGAAGAAATGGATCGCTGGGCCGAAAAAAGCCATCGCCGGGCAGTCAAAGCGCTGAAGGAAGGGTTTTTCAGCGAGGAAATTCTGCCCATAGAGGTTGAAACCGGCGCAAACGGCAAAACAGTTATTGACCGGGATCTCAGTATCAGGGAAGATACGTCGTATGAGAAAATTGCTTCGCTGCCGCCGGCCTTCAGGGAAAACGGCCGCATCACCGCCGGCAACTCTTCACCCCTTAATTCCGGCGCCAGCATGGTCCTGCTGATGAGCGAAGAGAAAGCCAAAGAGTTGGGAATCCGTCCCCTGGGGAGCATTGTTTCCCTGGGTTGGGGCGGGGTGGATCCCATGTTCATGGGTAAAGGCCCCCTTCCGGCCAGTTTAATGGCCCTGGAGAAGGCAGGTTTGACCAAGGATGATATTGATTTTTGGGAAATCAATGAAGCCTTTGCCGTAGTGACCCTCTGGAACATAAAGCAAATGGGGCTTGACCCCGAAAAAGTAAACGTTAAAGGCGGCGCCATTGCCCTGGGCCACGCCCTGGGCGCCACCGGGGCGAGGCTGGTCGGCACGCTGGCCAGGATTCTGAACCATGAAGGCGGCCGCTACGGTTTGGCCTCGGCATGCATCGGCGGCGGTCAGGGCCTGGCTACCATTATTAAAGCGTATGAGCCGTCATAATACCACACCACTAATTTCTTGAAATTAAACGGGCCGTCCCATTTAAAAAGGACGGCCCGTTTGAGTTGCTCTAAAGGCGCAAGCGAAGCAGAAGGTGTCGGGGCGGTCGCACGCATGCAGCCCCGGATTCCCGGAAAAAAGCAGCGTTATCAACGAAACGGGCGGTTTAACCGCCCGTTTATATGAATAAATGGATTGAATAAGACCTATCCCTGCACCTGCAGCGCCAGGGGTATGAGTTCGAACTCTGCCGGCGCCCGCCCGGGTTGCTCGCCGTCCAGGTCAAGCAACGCCATTCCGCTGGAATCCACGGAAACTTTGCGGCCGCGCAGGTGCATGATCTGGGGATGATCCAGGTGGGTGCCGCGATAAACTTTGGGCAGGTTCGCCAAAAGGCCGATTTTGCTCAGGTTGTGCAGCAGGACAATATCAAAAAGGCCGTCCGCCATCTCCGCCTGCGGCGCTATATGCATCCCGCCGCCAAAATAGCGCCCGTTGCCGACAACCACCACTGTCACCGGGCCGTCATAGATCAGCTTGCCGTCCACGGTTATGGCCATGGGCTGGTTGCGGTAGAGCAGCAGGCTAACCACGGTCCCCCATAAAAAGGAGATGAAGCCGCCCAAGGCCTTGCTGGTCCGGTTGACCCGGGCCACCGTGTCTCCGTCCAGCCCCAGGCCGGCGATATTGATAAAGTAGCGGGTTTCGCTTTCCCCGTTATGCCCGATATATGTAACCCTGCCCACGTCCACCGGACGCCGCCTGCTCTTAAGCAGGTGCCGGACCGCCTCCTGCGGCTCTTTGGGTATGCCCAGTGTTCTGACCAGGTCCCCCCCCGTGCCCATGGAAATAAAGCCGATGGCGGCGTCTTCCCGCACCGGTCCGGACGGGGTGAAAAAACCGTTGACCACCTCGTTGGCGGTGCCGTCGCCACCCACGGAAACAACCAGGTCATATCCCTCCTTCAGCGCCCGGCGGGTTAGCAACGTGGCCTCTCCGGGGCCGGAGGTTGTATGCACGGCGAAATCCAGGCCTTCCTGCTCCATAAAGGCGGCAACTTCAGGCCAGCGCCTGGCGGTAGTGCCGTTGGCGGAAGCAGGGTTAACGATAACGGCCATCTTAGCAGGTTTCAAGCGATCACCACTCCTTCCGGAAAATGTATTACAGAAGTCCCAGGGGCAGAATTCAGAATTAAGAAGCCAGAATCCAGAATACCATCACCCGCCCTTGTTGCCACAATCAATTAAATCTCTGAAGCTCGGCGGCAGCTAAGATCCGTCTCTGTAACGAATTATCTATTCAACACATTCCCGAAATAGTATCATCTTCCAGGGGTATCATTCGATTGAGAAGATTTCCCACATCTCACCTCTCACATCTCACCTCTCAAGACATGCCCGTCCTAAGAGTTCGGTCAGCTCCATGACCGTCCCCCCACCGACCAGCAGGTTTTCCCGGCAGAAAGGACAGTCGGTCAGCGCGGCGGATACGGCAGGCAGCTCTGTCAGGCGGCGCCGCGCCATGGTTTCGGCCAGGGCGGGGAAAGTCAGCTGGGCCATCTGTCCGCCGCCGCAGCAGCGCACCTTCTCTTTAGATGGATCGGCTTCAACCAGGGTCAGGCCGGGTATTAGGCTGATCAGCTCCCGCGGCCTATCCCAATCTTCCTCCAACCGTGCCCGCAGGCAGGGATCATGGTAAGTTACCGTGTCAATTCCCTGGACCGGCCGCGGCTGCAGCCGTCCTTCCTTGATTAAGCCCAAAAAGAAGGTCGTGCTGTCGACCACCTCCAGGGGCAGCTCTATCCCCCATGCGGCGTAGCGGCGGGTAAAAGTCCAGCGGCATTCCGGGCAGCCGGTAACCAGTGTCCTGGCGCCGCTGGCAGCAAAGCTCTCCCGGTTGTCCGCGGCAAACTGGCGGGCCAGCTCTGTATCGCCCCATATTTCAGCCGGGTAGCCGCAGCAAAATTCATCCGCCAGGGTTTGGTAGGAAACCCCGGCCTTTTCCAGCAGGGCCAGGGCCGTCTCCACCGACTGGGGATTGTTGGCTGCGGCGGTGCAGCCGGCAAAATAAAGCACCGCGGCGCCCCTTTCCCCGGCCTGCGCCACTCCCCGGCCCTGTCCGTAGGGGCTGCCAAATTTTTTAAGGTTGCCCAGGTAGGGGGCCACGTTGTTCAGGCGCACACCCGCTTGTGCAGCCTCCTGCCGCGCCGCCAGCAGCTCTTCCGCCAGGTCCAGTTTTGGAAAGGGGCAAAGGGTCTGGCAGCCGCGACAGCCGACACAGGCGGTAAGCGCTTCCAGGAACTCTTCATTCCATGGCAGCCGCCCTTCCAGGAGCAGGTGCGCCAGCCGGGCCTTGCCCGAAGGGGAGACCGCCTCTTTACCCCAGGCCTGGACCACGGGGCATTCGCAGCGACACATGTTGGGGCAGAGTGCACAGTCCAGCAGTTGTTCACGATTTACTTGCGCCATCTTAAAGCCTCCTCCAGGCCCATCTTTCCGGGGTTCATAATGCCGTCCGGATCCAAAGCTTTTTTAATGAGCTTTAATACCTCCAGCCCGGGGCCGTGTTCCTGCTCCATCCACAGCCCCCGGTGCAGCCCGACGCCGTGATGATGGCTGATCGCCCCTCCCAGGGAGAGGCAGGAGGTCATGGCTGCGTCCCAAAGCTGTTTGAAATAGTCGCTTTTATCGCCGGGCGGAAAACCGCACAAAGTGAAGTAGAGCGCAGCGCCGTCGGGGTAAACATGGGACCAGTGGCCCGAGGCCAGCGCCGTTCCCTCCACTTTGATCATGGCCTCTTGCATGGTGTGGTAGAGGGAGGCGGCGTTGCTCCAGTTGGCGCTTACCTCGATGGTGTCGATCACGGCGCCCTGGCGGAACAGGGTCGAAGCCAGGCTGACATTAAAACGCCTCTCCAGCCAGTGCTTCACCGGCTCCGGGCCGCAGGCCACCGCGCCGTGCTCCCGGGCATAAGCATCGATTATTTTTTCTTCGGCGGAGACAATGTCACTGTGACCTTCGCTGATCAGCACCAGCATGCACCGCCCCTCCGCCTCCTTGGTCTCCGGAAAATGGTGGCTTGTTTCGACATAGTCATAGAGGCGCACCACCGCCGGGCGGGCGCCGCTCTGGATGACCAGCCGGACCGCTTCCAGGGCCGCTTCTATGGTTTCAAAGGCATAGGAAAGGCGGGCCTGCTTCTCCGGCAGGGGCCAGATGCGCAGTACTGCTTCGGTGATTACGCCCAGCGTGCCTTCCGATCCAAGAAAGAGGTGGTCCAGGCGGGGGCCGGTGGACGTGCGGGGCACCGGTCGCCCCTGGAAAATTGTGCCGTCCGGGAGCACCACCTTTAGAGAAGCGACCATATCTTCAATTTTGCCGTAGCGGGTGGAAAACTGGCCCGCAGCGCGGCAGGCCAGCCAGCCGCCCACGGTAGAGCAGCGTATGGACTGGGGTATATGACCGCCGGTAAAGCCCTGCCGGTTCAAGTACTCTTCGTAGAGGGCTCCGTTGAGCCCGCATTCAACGGTCACCAGAAGATTCTCCCGGTCAAGATGCTTGACCCGGTTCATCCGCTTCATATCGAGAACAATGCCGCCGCGCAAAGGGATGGCCCCACCCAGGGCCCCCGAGCCCTCGCCGTAAGGCGTTACCGGAACGCCATGCTTGCGGGCCAGGGCCAGCACAGCGGCAACCTCCTCTGTGCTGCGGGGCCAGACCACCAGATCCGGCAAAGCCGGGGCCTTGCCTTCCAAAAACCAGAGTGTGCCCATGGGCCAGTAATCGCGGCAGGTGGCAAGGCGATCTACGGCAGCGGCGGAAACATTGTCTTCTCCCACTATGGCGCGCAGCTGTTGCTGCAATTGGGAAGATTCCAACTTGTCCAACCCTGTTTCCTGAATAGTCGTCTCCGGCAGTTGTGACAAATATACCTACCTCCCGGTATGAAAAGTCTTTGCGACCTATACAGTAATCACTTTCATTATACCGGTTTTTGTACGATTTGACAAAAGATTTTACCAGAGTCTGCCCTGGAAAGACGGTGGGCCGGTACAGGCGTTATCCCGAAAATCACAACCGCCGGCCCCGGGTTGCCTGGTGCTCTGCCACCGCCGCTCCTGGATAAAGTCGCTTCAGCCCGATAAAGAGCATCACTTGCTACGACACAAATGGCTCCTGGCAGTTAGCAAGCTGATGGCGGCTTTTGCATAATCAGCAGGTACTCGTGGACCTTGTTTACCCTGAAGACAGACGGGTAGCCCAGGGGGCGGAGGCTGCTGTATTCATGCCTTCGGTCCCAGATGATGATATCGTCCAGCAGGAAGCCTGTTTCACGCAGCGCCAGGGCCAGGTCCATGTGCAGGGGGTAGAACAAATTTTTCTTGCGCAGATCCATCACTACCACGACGCAGCAACGGCCGGGTTTAAGGACCTGAAAAACCTGGCCGAATACAGACTGCAACTCCTTCAGAAATGTCCCGTAATCTCCGCTTTGGCCCAAGTCGGCCGGATCGTCGCCGTAAAAGCGCCTTTCGCGGCGGTCAGCGGAGCGCCGGGCCAGAAGCACATCCCAGTACGGCGGCGAAGTGAGGACAAAATCAACAGCGGTGACGGGAAGAAGCCGGTTTAACTGACGGGCGTCGCCCTGGATGAGCTGCGGCTTTAACCCCGGGCGTTCGCCGCCCTCCCGCGCCTCTTTACGCATCCGCTCTTCAAAAAGAGGGAGGTAGTGCGGGTAGAGTTCCAGGCCGAGGCCGCGGCGGCCCAGGTTGCTGGCGGCGATTAGCGTGGTGCCGCTGCCGGCGAAGGGATCGAGCACAACTTCCCCGGGCCCCGCCGTAAAGATCTCAATGCACCGCTCGGCTAACTGCAGTGGAAAGGCAGCCGGGTGCCCCATACCCATTTCCGCCGCTGTTTTGCGAATATCGCTCCAGATGCTGATGCTGTAGCGGGTCCAGGTTTTGCCATCCAATTCGTTGCAGCGCCGTTTGGCTTTCATGGTATCCAATTCCTTTTTGCGCTATCTTTTCGGCTTTGTCCAGGCTGTTCCTTATTAAAATTCCACCTTGACGGCCTGGCGGGCTTCCACCTCGTCATCCAGGTTAAAGTAAGCTTCCTGGGTAAAGCCAAACATTCCGGCGATAAGCACCGCGGGGAAGCGTTGAATGGCCGTATTGTACTTGAGCACCGCATCATTGTAAAACTGGCGGGAAAAGGCAATCTTCCCCTCGGTGTTGGTCAGCTCTTGCTGAAGCTGCATGAAATTGGTGTTTGCTTTCAACTCAGGGTAGTTCTCGGCCAGGGCAAAAAGCTGCCGCAGGGCGCCGGTAAGCATATTTTCCGCCCCGGCCTGCTCCTGCACATTTTTCGCGTTGATGGCCGTATTCCGGGCCTGGATTACCCGCTCGAAAGTCTCTTTCTCGTGGGAGGCGTAGCCTTTCACCGTTGAGACAAGATTCGGGATTAAATCGTAGCGCCGCTTTAACTGCACTTCAATTTGCGCCCAGGCATTTTTCAGCATCTGCCTTAAGGCAACCAACCGGTTATAGATGGAGATCAAGGCAATGACAATGACTAAGACAAGCCCGCCGATAATCCATCCCATTTATATGCCTCCTTTGGTGTGCACAACCGTTCAATTTAATGGTCAGGTTATAAGTATTTCCCATTAAGCAAATTATTCGCAACGCGGCAAATTTGTCCTGCAATAAAAACCCCGGCTTCTTTTTAAAATCAGCCGGGGTTGCGCAGTGGCAAAGGATTGCATGCATCGCAAAAGGCCTTCCCCTTAAAGCTGCAGCTCCACCACATCGCGGTCTTCCAGCACATAATCCCGGGGCACCGCCTGGCCGTCGAAGCGGGAGGAACCCCAAACCAGGGCGCTTTTTAACTTTTTAGCAAAATCCTTGTGCACCATTTCGGCAAAATCAAGCACTGTGCTGCCCCTTCTGAGAATAAAAGGCTGATCCATCTCCGGCGGGCGCCCCGGCGCTTTGCCGTAGACGCGAATAATATTGAGCAGGGCAAACAACTTGCCCTTCAGCTCATTTAGAGTGTCGCTTTGGTTCACCGATACGGGCACGATCTCCAGTTCAGGTCTTAACTGCCGCAAAACCTCCAGGTTGTCCTCGCTGCCTGCCTGATCCATCTTGGAGGCCAGCACCATAAACGGCACCGGGGCGATAATTTCACCTTCTTCGGACAGGTCAATCACTTCCCGCTCCTGCAGGACCTCCAGCAGCCCTTCCAGTTGATCCAGGCATTCCGGAGTCGAACAGTCGATCACCAGCAGCAGGGCGTCAGCCTCCCGGAAGGTGCCGATCAGGCCGGAAGGAACATTGTCGGAAGTCAGGGGGGGCGTGTCGACAAGCTGAATATAGGTGTCCTCGTAAGGCATCATCCCCGAAACAGGCAGCGGTGTAGCAAAAGGATAGTCGGTCACCTTTACCTTGGCCCGGGTAAGGGCCCCTACCAGGGCTGATTTGCCGCTATTGGGGTAGCCGGCCAGCACAATCTGCCCGGCACCCTGCTTTTCCACGCTGAAAGGGTTGTAACCGCCCTTGGTTTGCTTCTTTTTCTGGCCTTCTTCCTTCAACCGGGCTATGCGCCTCTTAATATCCGCCTGCAGCTTCTCCGTCCCTTTATGCTTAGGGATAACGGCCATCATTTCCTGAAGAGCCTTAAGCTTCTCTTCCGTGGTCTTGGCCTGGCGGTAGCGCTCTTCGGCATTGTGATACTGCTGGGTCAAGTTGGCCGGCACAAAAACCCCTCCCGGTCAGCTCTCTCAAATTTATTGTAGGGAATCCGGCCATAAAGATCAAGCAGCAAAGGCGGGCGGCTTTGCCGGGGAATAAAAAAACGACGGCAGGCAACCTACCGTCGTTGGCGAGTGGTGCGCCCGACAAGATTTGAACTTGTGACCTCCTGCGTGTCAAGCAGGCGCTCTCCCCCTGAGCTACGGGCGCGTGGCGCAGTTGTATTGTAGCACCGCCCGCGGTTCATGTCAAGGGCTGCACCTACGATTTCCTATGATTTAAACACTTCTGCAGCGGAGTCCCGGTAAACCTCGTAGTCGGCTTCGCTGAACAGCACAAAGCGTATGAGCTCCAGCCCCTGGTGTTCCATGACAAAGTCGCGCACTGCCTGCAGCGCCACCGGCGCCGCTTCCTTGACCGGATAGCCAAAGATGCCGGTACTGATGGAAGGAAAAGCGATCGATTTTAAGCCATGCTTCAGGGCGACGGCGAGGCTGTTTTGATAGCACTGCCGCAGCAATGCCGCATCCTGCTTTGAACCGCTGTAAACAGGGCCCACCGTGTGAATGACATGTTTCGCTTTCAGGTTGTATCCGCCGGTAATCTTCGCTTCACCCGTGGCGCAGCCGTTCAGCTTGCGGCATTCTTCCCACAGCGAAGGGCCGGCCGCCCGGTGAATCGCTCCCGAAACACCCCCGCCGGGCGCCAGTTTATTATTGGCAGCGTTAACAATTGCATCGGTGTCCTGGAGAGTAAGATCTCCCCTGACAACTTCCACCGTTGTGCCTTTAATCCTCCAAGCTGAAACAGCCATCAGTTCACCCCCTTGAGGCTGGATGCACAACTGACCTGAAGTGCCTCTGCGTCTTTAAAAGAAGAATGCATAAACAGATTAATCAACATGTCCAAGCGGCGGCTCACTTTCAACATTTCCGGGTCTGTTAACTCATAAACGGTCCCGAGTTGATCCAGTTCGCATCGCAGCTCTTCAATGGTTGTTAATATGTTTGTACATTCTCTTGTTTGACCTTTTGTTCTGAAAGTTCGACAAAACATGGTTGTATTATATACTGCAATGTTGAAATTTCCAATTTCCGTTATTTAGCGTTTACCATGTTTTTAGCCTTATTTTGCCTGTTATATACCATATACTCTTTTTTACGCTATAATTCGATTTTCCGTATTTACCCATAAATAGCAAACAACTACGCTTTAATCTTGCCTTTACAATACTGCACCAGGGCCGTTTCGTGTCCCGGCAAAACAAATTCTTTTTTCCACTGGGCCAGAACTTTTGCTTTATAAACGCTATCATAGAAGGCGAAGTAATCATAAATCATGGGTGAAGGTATGGCCGGGCCGTAGGTTTCCACATTGGTTTTTATTTTATGGCGGTTGCCCTCCATGTCGATAAACACATCGGTCTCGGGGAATATATGGGAATAAGTATTGCACAGATCGCCCAGTATAACCATGGTTCCCTTTTGCGTAGCCACAGCAATTAACTGGCTTCCCAATGAATGGCCCGGGGCTTTATATACGGTTATCCCCGGCAGCAGTTCAAGGTCTCCATCAATCATTGCCGTATCAAGTTTTTCGAGCACCGGAATAATGCTGGGATCATAATCTTTTCGCACTTTTTGAGCCGGTATCGGATTTAGCAGATTGAGCCATTCATCTTTTTGAAAGACGTGCTTCGCTTTAGGGAATAGATGGCAGTTTCCGGCATGATCATTATGCAAATGGGTATAAATAACCATATCGATCTGTTCCGGGCTGACATTTACGTTTCGGAGAGCCTCCACAACATGTGCTTCGCCCCCCACGGCGGGAAAGCCGCCCCAGGCTTTTCCGCCAACAATGAAGTTTTCATTAATGCCGTTGTCCACCAGGATGTTGTGCTCTCCATTCTGGAGTAAAAATCCCAGGTAAGGGACATCAAATTCTTGATCACCAAGCCCGGAGCCCGCAATAATAAATTCACCCGGACCTCTGATTTTTCCATAAAGCAAAACTTCAATGGTCCATACATGCATGATCCTTCAATCCTTTCATTTGGTCTGGCAATAATTTGCTGCTTGATTTAAGGGTGGCCGCCATCCTGTCGTTTTCAAACGCGGAAAATTATTTTAATCCGATAAAACGCCTGTAATCGTCGGCCGTCCCCCTTCTTCTGCCTAAAGCTTCGGCAATAGCGATCACCTTTTCCACAACCGGCCTGTTTGAAGCAATCATTTCGTCTTTGTGGGGATACATGTAGAGGGCATCTTCCATTCCCACCCTGACGCCATAAGCCCCCAGCAGGATGGCCATGGCAACAATATACAGGCCTCCGCGGCCGGCCATATCGACCATGATGGCACAATCCGGATCGATTTTTTTAAGCTCTGTAAACATAAATGGAAGAAGAGCGGCCATGGAAAACTGGTCTTCAATATATCCCCAGCCAGGGTTGCCCATGGCGATCCTGAAGGAGTAAGGCTTTTTTAATACCCCTGTATCAATCAACCACCGCTTGGCCAGAGATATATCACCCACATTGTGCAGCACAATTTCAGGTTTACACCCGACATCCTGCATTATTTCCACATGGGCCTGCACCATTTCCGCATGGGTACATGCCAGCACCTCCCCGGTGAGGTTAACTGTGGTCACGGTGATGGGGGCTGTTTCCATGATGCCCTTAAATTCCACAATGGGATAGGTCGACTCTTCCACCGTTTTCCCGCCTTCGGGGCAGCCGCAAACCAAAACATTGTCTCCATATTTTTGTTTAATTGGATCAATGACCTCGTGGTAATGCTTCACATCAAGGCAATGATTGCCTTTCTCGTCTCTGACATGAACATGAAAAGCGCAGGCTCCCGCTTCAATGCAGGCAATCACTTCATCTCGTATTTCTTCATTTTTTAGCTTTTGGTGGGGATTGTCTGCATGGGTTATAAAGGCTCCCACCGGCGCCACTTTGACCACTAAAACATCCGGTATATCCCATTTACGCTGTTCGACCCACGCTTTCTTCGGTTTCGCAAAGCCGTCGGGATCCGAAACATACGCGGCTGGGATATGTTGATATTTGCTGAAATCATATTTCATTGGGCATCCTCCTCTTTTGCCTGATTATTAATCGTTGACTTTCCCTGTAATCCGCTCTTATTACGGCCACCCTCTCTTTCTTCCAAGCCGGCAGGGGGAAAGCGCCCGCAGGTTAAAGGGGTTCAAAACGGCACGTAAAATGCCTTAAAACCGGGGTTTCATATACCAGCTTAAAGCCTTTGTACTTGTGGCGGTTTTGAAAGACATGAATAACGCTGTTTGCCACAAACTCAAGGTGGGTATTGGTGTATACCCGGCGGGGTATGGCCAATCTAACCAGTTCCAGGCGAGGATAGATGATCTTTCCGGTCTCGGCATCCTTTTCGGCAAAAGCACAGGACCCAAGCTCAGTGGCCCTGATCCCGCTTTCAACATATAGAGCTACCACCAGGGCTATGCCGGGGAATTCCTCTTGCGGAATATGGGGGAAGAATTTTTTGGCATCCAGATAGACAGCATGCCCCCCGGCAGGAACAACCACGGGCACGCCGGCCGCTTCCAACTGCGACGCCAGCTGCGCGACCTGCCCGGTTCGATGGCGCAGATAGGGTATTTCCATGGCTTCTTTAAGGCCCACGGCCAGCGCTTCCATATCCCTTCCAGCCATGCCGCCATAAGTGGGAAATCCCTCGTAAATGATTGAAAGCTGCGCGGCCTGTTGATAAAGCGACCGGTCTTTCAGGGCTATAAAACCTCCGATATTGACCAGCCCGTCCTTTTTGGAGCTCATCAAACAGCCATGGCCATAGGAAAACATTTCCCGGGCTATCTCTATAATCTCCTTATTTTGATAGCCGGCTTCCCTTTCCCTGATGAAGAAGCAGTTCTCCGCAAAGCGCGCCATATCAAAAAATAGAGGAACATTGTAATGTGAGGCCAGTTCAGCCGCCGCTCTAATATTTTCCATGGACACAGGCTGGCCGCCGTTATTGTTGCAGGTTACCGTAATTAGAATAAAGGGAACCTTTTCCGGTCCATATTCCTTCAAAGTCGACTCCAGTTTGTTTAAATCCAGGTTCCCTTTAAACGGATGAACTACTTCAGGGTGCATCCCTTCTTCGATAACCAGGTCTAACGGCCGCCCTCCCTTAAGCGCCAGGTGCCCCCGTGTGGTGTCAAAATGCATGTTGCCGGGGATAATATCCCCTGGCTTTACCATCATTTCCGTAAAAATATGTTCTGCGCCGCGCCCCTGGTGAACCGGCAAGACATGATCAAAACCGGTGATCGCAGTTACGGTTTCCTTGAGGCGATAAAAACTCCTGGAGCCCGCATAGGATTCATCACCCACCAGCAAAGAGGCCCACTGGGCCTGGCTCATGGCCGCAACCCCGCTGTCTGTAAGCAAATCAATATAGACATCTTCTGCCTTAAGATTAAAACAATTGTAACCTGCTTCAACAATCAGCTTCTCTCTCTCTTCCCTGGTCGTGTAACGCAGGGGCTCAACCACCTTGATCTTAAAAGGTTCTGGATTAATATTCTTTTCCAAAAAGATCAACCTCTCTAGAAGTTTTGGCAAAGCGGCTGCGCCATGGTGCCGGGACCTTGAAAGCAGCCGCTTCAAGAGGGATCATCGCGTCGTGTATGCGGTATCGTTGAAAATAAAATTACCTGTCATCTTTACGGCCTGCTTTGTTTTAAACGACCCGCAGCTCTCGGACTGGATATTTATTTAATTCCCTTAAGCCGTCTTCTGTGAAGATGCAGGTACTGCCCACCCATACTCCCTTGGTAAAGCCCGGCCCGATGGGATAGGCCAGCACTTGCACACAGAAACCCGGTTTAAAGACAAAATCAAGATGGGATTGCTTTTGCTTGCTGGGAAATTCCGGGTTGGTCTGCCCGACAAAAGGCAGCGAGTTGTAGTTGCACCAGCCGGAAACCAGTTGTGCGGCCATATAGCCCTCCTTTCTGAAAGGCTCCATGAATCTGTCCACATCACTGCCCTTCATGCCCGGTTTGAGTTCACGGATCACCTGTTCATGAACCGAGGCGGCCAGCTCGAACATGCGGCGATATTCCGGGGTCGGCTCTCCCAGGAAATAGGTGCCCATGATCTTGGTGTAGTACATGCCGTATCCCACCGGCAGTTCCGTCATAATCAGATGACCCTCTTCAACAGTGCGATTGGTGGGCCAAAAATCGGGATAGGGCCAGCTCTGGTTTGACATGGGCCAGGAGCTCAAATGCATCATGCAAAGATTGCCTTTGTGCATAAAAGCAACCTGTTCGGCGACACGGCGCAGGTCGGCATGGCTCATACCCGGTCGGGTGGCATGAACTACTGCTTCATGGCAAAGATCATTCAGCGCGGCGGCCCGTTCAATCAGCGCAATTTCCTCTTCGCTTTTTACGGAGCGGATGCATTCATACCATTCGCTCACATCCAGGAATTCTGCCTCTGGAAAATCCTCGAGAAAGCGCTTGTAATGCTCGTAGGGAATGGTAATGGGCAGGAAATAGTTGACGGCCGGGCCGACAATGCCAATCCTGCCTTTCTCCAGGCCAAGCTCCTTTAACCGGGCGCTTACGGTTGCCTCAAGCTCCACGCCGGCGCGCACATCTTGAATGGGGCTAATATCCCTGGCATTTTGTGCATGCAGCGGCATGCCGATATGCAAAGTCGGAGCTTCCTTTGCCGGAAATACCACGTAGGTCTGCCCGATCCCGGCATAATTTGATAAATACTGGGCGTTAATCTGGCCCGTATCGCTGCCTGCCAGGGAGGTGGATCCGTTGATGATCAGGCAATCCAGGCCCTCTTCCTGCATCGCTTCTGCCAGCAGGCGATAGCGCCGCTTGTATTCCTCTTCTGAAAATGGCGGAAAATAATGATTGGGCTCTAACATAAAAGCACCCCTTTTCTTTTAATTGGTAAAGAAATGTGTCCCGGAAGAGAGGCAAGGCTCTCTTCCGGCAGAATCTCCTTTTACCTTTCAACCGCTATGTTTTGACACCGCTGTTTTTGGCGGCCCTGCCGGCAGCTTGACCCATTTTGCCACCAGGGGTGATATCAGCATGGCCATCACATAAGCTACAATCAGCAGGACAGGGAACATCTTGATCCAGGAGCCAAACCACATCAGCCCCAGGGGCGGGGCCACTGCAGCCGGAATTTGGGCGTGGCTTCGACTAATACTGATGAAACTGACCACAATGCTGATAATGAAAGAATTGACGAAAGAAATGGGCAAGCAGTTCAGGGCGGTGAACTTAAAAGTGCCCGGGCTGGCTTTCGCTTTAGCCGCCAGCGCACCGCCCCATTTGGGCGAGGGTATGGTCAGCCAGATGATTAAGCCGACTGCCAGCGACAGCAAGACAGAACTGATCATCATGGCCGCCGCCGGGGGCGCCGCTGCGAGAGCCTGGGGCGGCATACCGCGGCGGGCCAATAAGGTCGCTACCAGGCCCATCATGGTCGACATGACTAAAGTCATAATCAGCCCCACTGAGCGTTTGCGCTGCTCCATGGTGCCCCGCCTGATCTCACCTGCATCGCTGGCCACACGAATGTGGGCGTCGCTGGTGGCAAAGGTGCAGCACGGATGGATATAGCCGGCCTTGACATCGGCCATGCGCCGGTAGTCCAGGCCCTCAGGAATGTAAAAGCTGCCGCTGACCAGCCGTGAACGGCAGAAACCGCACTCGCCGCTGCGGCATTGGCTGGGAGCGGCAATGCCCGCACGCTCCATGGCTACCAGAATGCTTTCACCGCTTTTGGCTGGGATAATCTTGCTTTGATCGTACATGTCGACCCGAAGCCTGAATGTTTTACCAACTGCGGCGGCGGGAAAAGCGCGATCTTTTTCAGGATTCTTATATTCCCCAAACAGCTCATGGCGGACACGCCGCCGGGGCAATCCCAGCCTGGCTATCTCCTGCTCCAGATATTTATGCATATCCACAGGGCCGCATACAAAAATGGAGTAGTCAGCGGCAGGGGCGTACTTCTTAATCAGCTCCGCAGTGATAAAGCCGTGTTCATAGCCTTCCGCGCCCGGATCATCGCTTAATACATGGACTACTTTAACCTTGTCGCAGGAAGCGGCCAGGGCCTCCAGCTCCTCTTTCAGCAGAATTTCATCGGCTCTCCTGCTTCCATAAAGCAAGGTAAGGGTGGCCTCTTCCGTCCCATCGGCAATGGCCTGGGCCAGGGCATAAAAGGGGGTAACACCGCTCCCGCCGGCCAGGCCGACAATGTTCGGCGCATCGCGGAGGGGCTCATAAACAAATTCGCCCAGCGGAGCGGAAGCCTCAATAACCGTCCCAACCTGCCAGTTGTCAAAAATGAAATTGGAAGCAAAGCCGTCCTCCTGGCGCTTGATGGTGAGCACATATCTACCTTTAAGGGCCTCGGCAGGGGCGGAGCTTATCGAGTAGGGGCGGGTAATAAAGGACTCGCCGATTTTCAGTTTTACGCTTAAGTATTGGCCTGCACGGAAATAAGCCAACGATTTAGTCTCCGTACCGGGAGCAGGTTCAAGGGTGTAGCTTTTTGCGTTTCCCGCATGCTCTTTAATTGCCGTAATTGCCAAATACTGGACCCTGGGGTGAAGCGCCCGCGCAACCCGGTTAGCGTTATATTCGCTTTGGGGCAGGTCTGCGCTGGCAGCATTGATTATGCTCCTGCGTTTGGAGATAATCTTCTCAAAACCGGCAAGATCCAGACGCTCCAGGTATCTGGTAATATCTTTACCCATTTTAACGACCTCCCGCTATTTCGCCCATTACTTGCTTGGCCGCAAGATCACCGGAGGTGTAGGTTGGCAAATAGCCGGAAAGGCGCACTCCGTGGCTCCCGACAAATTTAAGCCCGGGGATAGTCTGCTCCATGCTTTCTGAGAAAGTCCGTGCAATCATGCCATCCCACCGGTCGGAGAAATAACCGTAAATCGCGCCTTGCGGCGAGCCTAAATAACGGGCAAAAGTAATCGGTGTGGCGATGACGAGCTCTTCAATGCTGTCTCGGATGCGAATGCCCATGGTATCCTCATAGCGCTTAATTAAATTTAAAGCGTACTCACGTTTAATCGCGGTGTAGTTTTCCGGGGTGACATCTCCCCAGCCCTCATCGGTAAACAAGCAGGTGATGCCAAAATGGGTGGTTCCCTCCGGGCTGGCATTGGGATTAACAATATTGAGGCAGGTTGCCGCAAGATTGTTATTTGTTTCACGAGAAAAACAACGACGATACATGGTTGCACTATCGGGGGAAATGCTGATAAATACGTTGTAATCCTTAATGCCCAATTCTTCGGGAGATTTGTCAAGACCCATCAATATGGTGAATCCCCGCCCGCCAAACGTACGGGCATTGGCCTTCTTCAATTCATATTCCGGGATTAGACTTGGATCATCAATCAGCTTGCTATAAACTACGTGGGGGAAAACGTTGGAAATGACGTGGCTGGTCCGGACAACCTCCCCGTCAGCGGTAACGACACCGGAAATGCGCCCCTTGTGGGTTATGATTTTCGCAACCTCCCGGTTATACCAGAAATCGCAGCCGAACTGGCGGGCGCGCTTTTCTATGGCTACCGAAATCTCATGGGAACGCATTTTGGGCAAGTAGGCGCCGTTGCTGAGATAACTATCGAGCATCTTAAAATAGCGCACGGCGTCCAGGGTGTACAAATCTCCTCCCTGGTAGGGCCAGTAAGCGCTCAGAATGTCGATGCAGCGCTGCGGCATTTCAATGGCCTTCCATGCTTCCATGACTGAAGCGCCGCAGAGGCGCGCAAAATTGCTGTACCTTGTACGCAAAACCTCCGGATCGGGCTTGCCCCGGCACAGGCCTAAATATTCTAAGCCTTCATCAATTTCACTGCATGCCTCGAAAAAACGATTGAGGGCAGGCGTGCAACCGGGGCACTGCGACTCCATGTACGCTATGAATTTATCCCGGCCATGGGGGACGGTGGCGTCCAGTTCTCGTCCCTTTTCGCTTTCCACTATAACGCGGAAGGCATCGGGTATGGGGAGCCATTCCACCTCAATCCCCAGCTCATCAAACAGGTGCCCGAGCAGACCGCGAGCCGGACCTTCACCGAAATCAGAGACCTCATGAAGTGTGGCTTCAAACTCAAAACGGCCGCGCCGGAAACTGGTGGCGCAACCGCCGGGAAGGTTATGCTTTTCTATAACCAGTGTCTTGAGACCCATCAGCGATGCGCGGCATGCAGCCATCAGGCCGCCGTTGCCGGCGCCCACCACGACAAGATCATACTTCTTAACCAAAACAACACCCCCTTATTTGAGATTTTGTTTGAGCAGGAATTCCCTGATCCAGTTGGTTTGCGAATAGATAAAGTCGGGTTTCGCTCCATCCAGTGCTGTCTTAGTGCGCAGGCCGCCCAGAAACAGGACGATGTGCCAGGCGATGCTTTCCGGGTCACCATCAATAAAAACGCCTTCTTCTTGCCCAAGCCGGACCAAGTAGCTCGTTCTTTTGACTGTTGACCACGCCCTTTCAGCATTAATTTGCTTGCCCTTTTCATCTAAAAGGGCAAACTGGTTTGCTGCCAATTCCAGACCGCTTTTGGGTGATAATAGAAACCTGTTGTGGGTGTCAATGAAGAGATCCAGCATTTGCAAAGCAGACTTTCCCTCAGCCAGGGCTTTTTTAAATTCATTGTCTGCGTTTTGCTGCTCGGCGCGAATAAGACAAATGATCATTTCCCCCGTTGAACTGAAATGCCGGTATAAACCGCCGCGGCTTAAACCTGTCGCTTCGCAGACGTCCTTCATGGTAACAGCCGAATAGCCTTTCTTAATGAAAAGCTCTGTTGCTTTTTCCAAAATCATTTTTTTTGTCCTGTCGCTTTTAGAGAGCATTGCTGGAGCTCCTTCCTCTGTGATGCCGCTACCTGCTGAAAAAAGCTTCGCTGAATAAATCTTTCATTTGCGACACGCGTGTCGCTTTTTTAATTATAAAACAATTTATTCAATGTGTAAAGGGTATTTTTAAAAAACTTTCAAGATTTCAGTCCATAGAGCTGGTGCGGCAAGGTCGGCTTTTACTTCCCAAATTATTTTGTCACAGCGGCAGGATTTTCAGGAGTTGCATGGAAAAAGCATAGTAGCACGTTTTTTTAATATTGTGTTACCACGGTGCGGTTATTCCCGATCTCCCTCCCCTCCAGGAGGAGCGAGCGCTGGCCCTGCCGGGTAAAGATGGTTTTCCCTACCCGGCGCCGGCTCTATTAACCGCTGCGGAGGGGACGCTGACCGGATAACCTGGTCACCATCATCGTCACTGTAATGGAGTTTGCGCATGTTCGGCTTTATTCTCAAACGCCTTGGCGCCCTGATCCTGGTAATGTTCGGAGTCAGCCTGATCACTTTTTTGCTGGTCGAGCTGTCCCCGGGGGACCCTGCGGAAATCATCCTGATGCAGCGGGACATTGACCTTACCGCAGAAAACCTGGCCGCAGCCCGGCAGCAGTTGGGCCTGGAGGGGCCGCTGCATCTCCGTTACGCCAGGTGGCTCTCCCGGACCCTTCGCGGAGATCTGGGCGTCTCTTTAAACAGCGGAAAGCCGGTGGCCCAAGAAATTTTGAGCCGCCTGCCGGCCACCCTGGAGCTGGCGGCGGGAGGGCTGGCGGTGATGCTGCTGCTGGCCCTGCCCCTGGGGATCCTGGCGGCTCTTTTCCCCCGCACGTTTATCGATCACGCCAGCCGGCTCACCGCCCTGGCCGGGGCGTCAATTCCCCCCTTTTACCTGGGGCTGCTTTTAATCTGCTACCTGGCTGTTCCCACGGGATTACTGCCGGTCATGGGCAGAGGAGGCTTGAAGCACCTGCTGCTTCCATCCCTGACTCTCGGTTTCGGCCTGGCAGCCGCCTATGCGCGGCTGCTCCGGGCCAGCATGCTCGAAGTGCTGCAGCAGGACTTTGTGCGGGCGGCCAGGGCCAGGGGGTTAAGGGAAGCGACAGTTATCGGCGGGCATGCGCTGCGCAATGCCCTGATCCCGCTGGTAACAGTCCTCGGGCTGTCCGTCGGCGGCCTTTTAGGCGGCACCCTGGTGGTGGAGCAGGTTTTCTCCTGGCCCGGGGTGGGACGCCTTGCCGTTCAGGCTGTTTTCAATCGTGATATCCCCCTGCTGCAGGGTTATGCCCTGTTCATGGCCCTGATCTATGTGCTGGTCAACCTCGTGGTTGACCTGGCTTACCGTTTGCTGGATCCCCGGATCAGGCTGCATGGAAAGGAGGCGGAGCCATGAACAGCCTAAAAAAACTGCTGCAAGATCCGGCCGCCCGGGCCGGGTTCGCTCTGGTTGTGATCGTGGTTTCCGTCGCATTGCTGGCGCCGGCCCTGGCGCCCCATGACCCGGAGCCGGTCGCATTGTCCCTGCGCCTGCTGCCGCCGGGCGGAGACTATCCCCTGGGCACCGATGCCCTGGGGCGCTGCCTTCTATCCCGCACGCTGTACGGCGCCCGCGTCACGCTGCAGTATTCGCTGGCAGTCCTGGGCGTAATTCTCTTGATCGGCCTATCCCTGGGAATACTGGCCGGGTACCGGGGCGGCCTTTGGGACAGTGCAATCATGCGCCTGGCCGATATTGTTCTGGCCTTTCCCAACCTGGTCCTGGCCCTGGTCATGGTGGGGATGCTGGGCCCCGGGCTGTTTAACGTGATGCTGGCCCTGGCCCTGGTTTCCTGGGTCGGATATGCCCGGGTGGTACGGGGCATGGTCCTCTCCTTGAAAGAAAAGGAATTTGTCGCCGCGGCCCGGGTTTGTGGCACTCCGCCGGGGGCGATACTGCTGCGCCATATCCTGCCCCATGTTCTTCCCCCTGTGGCGGTCCTGGCCACGCTGGATCTGGGCAAGTTGATTCTCTCCATCGCCACCCTCTCATTTTTAGGCCTGGGAGCCCAGCCGCCCACACCGGAATGGGGCGCCATGATCAACGAAGCCCGGCCGTTCATGCAGACGGTCCCCCGGTTGATGATTGTGCCCGGCGTCGCCATCGCCCTTGCGGTCCTCGGCTTCAACCTTTTGGGAGACGGGCTGCGGGACGCGCTGGATCCCCGGGGACTTACCGCGTTGCCTGGCTCCAAAGCAGAATCCCGCCAGGCAACGCTGCAGGAAGGAGTGGTTCACCGTGAGCACCGGCCATGAGCATGGCGCCCCTGCAGGCGCAAAATTACTGGAAGTTAAGGGGCTGTCCACGCACTTTTTTACACCCGCCGGGGTGATCCGCGCCGTCACCGGCCTGAGCTTCAACCTGGAGCAGAACCGCTGCCTGGCCCTGATCGGAGAAAGCGGAGCCGGCAAATCCGTAACAGCCCTCTCCCTGCTGCGGATGGTGCCGCCTCCGGGCCGCATTACCGGCGGAGAGGTGCTGCTGTCCGGCCGGGACCTGCTTAAGCTGCCTTTGGCGGAGCTTCGCTCCATCCGGGGCCGGGAGCTGTCGCTCATGCTTCAAGATCCCCTCTCCACCTTTAACCCGGTGATGACCATCGGGGCCCAGTTGTGCGAAACGATCCGGGCTCACCGGAACGTTTCCCGGCGGGAAGCAGCGGAAATGGCCCTGGAAAAACTGGCAGCAATGAAGCTGCCGGCACGCCGGGTTTACCGCAGCTACCCCTTTCAGCTCAGCGGCGGCATGCGCCAGCGGGCGGCCCTGGCCATGGCCTTGGCCCTGCACCCCCGGATCCTGATCGCCGATGAGCCCACCACTTTTCTCGATGCAACCCTGCAGCGGCAAATCCTGGCTGAGCTAAAGCGGCAGCTCGATGACTGCTGCTTTGCGCTGCTGTTTATCACTCACGATCTGGCGGCGGCTGCCGCCGTGGCCGACCGGGCAGCGGTGCTCTACAGCGGCCGCCTGGTGGAGTGCGGGCCCCTGCCTGCAGTTTTTCGGCATCCCCTCCATCCCTACACCCGAGCGCTGCTGCAGTCACACCCGTCCTTCTGCCGCGGAGGCCGCCTGAAACCCATTGCCGGAGCCGCGCCGCCCCCTGCAGCCGATCTAACCGGATGTGTTTTTTATCCCCGCTGCCCCCACGGGGCGCCTCTCTGCCAAAAAAGCGCGCCGCCGCTGCAGGAGGCGGGGGAGGGCAGGGCGGTGGCCTGCCATTACAGCGCACCTGCGGAAAATCTGCTCACAGGGGGGGCGGCGCGGTGACTTTACTGGCCGGGTGCGGTTTAACCAGGCATTACCCGCAGCCCGGAGGCAGGCGCCGGGAGCGGATTCGCGCCGTCGATGGGGTTGACCTTGCCGTGCCGGAGAATGCAAGCCTGGGCCTTGTTGGTGAAAGCGGCTCCGGGAAGAGCACCCTGCTGCGCCTGCTGCTCAAGCTGGAAAAGCCGACCCGCGGGACGCTTCTTTTCCGGGGACGCCCGTTAAACGGCCTGCCGGAAAAAGAGCTGCGCCCCTTCCGGCAGGCGATACAGGCAGTTTTCCAGGATGCCGCCGCTTCGTTGAACCCGCGCATGACCGTGGAAAACCTGGTTGGAGAGCCGCTTCGCAATTTTGCAGCCATGGCTGTACCGGAGCGAAAAGAAAGGGTCAAGGAAATGCTGGACCAGGTGGGCCTGTCCCCAGGCGACTGCAGCCGCTACCCCCATGAATTCAGCGGCGGCCAGCTGCGCCGCATCGCCCTGGCCCGGGCCTTAGTTGCCCGGCCCCGGCTGATTCTCTGCGATGAAGCCACTTCCAGTCTCGATGTGTCGGTGCAGGCGCGGCTGCTGAACCTGCTGGCAGACCTGCGGGAGCAATTCCGGGTGAACTATCTTTTTGTTTCGCACGACCTGGCTGCGGTACGTTATCTCTGCTCCCGGGTGGCGGTGATGTATGCCGGCCGCATCGTGGAGGAGCTGCCGGCGGCCTCCTTAAAAGAGGCCCTGCATCCTTACACCCGCGCCCTGCTTGATGCCGAACCGGTTTTATGGGGCAGCCGGGCGACCCCCCTCCTGGCCGGGGAGCCGCCTGAGCCAGCCTCCTTTCCCCCGGGGTGCCGTTTTCACCCCCGCTGCTTCGCCAAGAGGGATATCTGCTCGGAAATCGCGCCCCCAATGAAGCAGGTGTCTGCGGAGCACCGGGTGGCCTGCCATGCCATCAGGGCCGGGTGAGAGACTGGCGCTAAAAAAACAGATGCGGGCGGCTAAGATTGTGCAGCCGTGCCCCATCAAAAAAGAGGAGGTCTGTTCATGATGCGCAAGTATGGATGGATTTTGGTTTTACTGCTAACGGCAGCGCTAGTTCTGCCGGCAGGCTGCGCCTCTGAAGAAGAAGGCGCGGAAAAGACAGAGTTAATCATCGGCCTCGGCCGCGATTTTTATTATGGCCCCGAAGATCGCACCTTTCTACACGGCAGCACCAACGTCTGGGAAAGCCTGGTCTACCTGAACGAAAACCAGGAGGCCATTCCCTGGCTGGCCGAAAACTTCTATCATTCCGCAGACGGCCGGACCTGGATTTTTGAGCTCCGGGAAGGGGTTCGTTTCCATGACGGCCGGGAAATGGATGCACAGGTGGTCCGGGACAATCTGCTGCGGTTAAGCCGGCACCCGGCCACCGCCCAGCCTTACCGAAACCTGGTTGAGGTGCGCGCCGCCGGCCCCCTTACCGTGGAGGTGGAACTGTCGGTGCCGACGCCTGCTTTTCCGGAAATGATCAGCTATTTCGCCAGCGCCATCTTCAGCCCGGATGTACTAAACGAAGAGAACAACGGCCTGACGGCGCCGGTGGGGACCGGCCCCTATATTTTCGACAATTACCACGAAGACAGCATCACCCTCAAAGCGAACCCGGATTACTGGGGAGCCCCTCCGCACATTGAAACCGTGGTGTTCAAGCACATCCCCGATGCGAACACCCGCGTGGCGGCGCTGCTGGCCGGTGAGGTGGACGTGCTGGCCGACGTGGGTGTGATCCTGCCGGAGCAGGTGCCCCAGCTGCAGGCGGATCCGGACATTCAGCTGCTAACCGTAGATGTACTGACCTCAATTTATATGCACTTCCAGACTGAAAAACCACCCTTTGATTCCCCGGAGATGCGCCGCGCCGCCGCCCTGCTCCTTGACCGGGAAGAGCTGGTGGAGAGCCTGCTGGACGGTTACGGGACCCCCGCAGCCGGGTTCATCACCCCCCTGGCCGCATACTGGATTAACCCGGCTGCCGCGCCCCGCCATGACCCGGAGGAGGCTGCGGCCCTGCTTAAAAGCCACCTGGAGGAAACGGGAATCGTGGAAATACTGGTGAACTCAAACTGGGCCGCCCGCTGGCCGATTCTTTCCCTGGCCCAGTACCTGCAGACTGAACTGGGGAACGTGGGAATTGAAGCAGAGCTGATAAGCCTGGAGATGGGCGCTTACAACGATGCGGTCAAGGCCGGCGAATACCACATCACCTTTACCCCCTGGACCGGCAGCGATCCCGATGACTTTTTCAGCTCCTGGATTCTCTCTGACGGCAGCTTCAATCTAAACCGCGGTCTCCGCTTCAGCAACCCGGATGCCGACCGTTTGATCCACGAAGCAGCCGGCGAGATGAACCGGGATAAGCGCCGGGAGCTCTACTTTGCCTTGCAGGAGCTGATTGCCGAGGAGACGCCGCTTTCTCCCGTTTATCACGACATGACCGTTTATGCCGCCCGCAGCTACGTCCAGGACTTCACCATGGATTTTGAATTCCGCCCCAACCTGCACGCGGTGCGGTTCGAATAAAAGGTGACGACTTAATAATTAACGGCACGGGAAATCACCCGATCCTCCCCCGGCGGGGAGGATCGGGGCGCCTGGAAAAGGAGAGATCGCCCATGATCAGCGTCCCGGACCCTGGGAAGAAACCCCGCCAAAATGCGGCTCCCCTGGACCGCCTCATCTCCGGATATGAAAGAGCAATGCTGCTTCGGGCAGCGCTCTCCTGCGGATTGTTTAAGCTTCTGGCGGGTAAAGAAATGAGCACTGCCCAGGTGGCGGCAGCCCTTGGCTGGGACCGGTTGAAAACCGGGGTTTTCCTTGACGCGCTGGCGGCGCTGACGCTGCTCCAGAAAAAAGAGAAACACTATTGCCTTTCCCCCCTGGCGCAATGCTTTCTGGATCCAAAATCACCCTACTGCACCCAGGAGCTGCTAGAATTAAAATTTACGCGTATTGCCGGGCTGTCAGCCCTCCCCCACAAGATGTGCAAGGGAGCAGCTGCGGCAAGCGATGCGGTGGAACCTTCACTTTTCACCCGGGTCATGGCCCAAAGCGCCCTGTGGCAAGGCAGCATTGCCGCCCTGGCCCGGCTCATGGCCCGAGATCCCGCCTTCCGGCGCGCCGGATCGCTGCTGGACTTGGGCTGCAGCCACGGCCTCTACAGCGTCGCCCTGTGCCGCTTAAATCCCAGGCTGACGGCAACCGTATTTGACCGGCCGGAAGTGCTGCCGTACACGAAGCAGTACCTAGCCAAATTTGCGCTTGGAAGGCGAATTATTTTTCAGGCGGGAGATTTTTATCGCCGCCCCATCGGTGGCCAGTATGACCTGGCGCTTGCCTCACACGTGTTTTACCGGCCCTTGGAGCAGGTGGAACCGGTCTACCGCAGCCTTGCCCGGGTTATCGTTCCCGGGGGCGTCCTCTATCTGCAGCACCATTACCTGGATGACTCCCGAACCGCGCCGGCGCAGGCGGCCCTGTTTCATTTTACCCGCCTGGTTGTGGTGCCCTCCTTTTATGTTTCCACCCTCTCCGAAACCGCGACGCAGTTAAAGGGTGCCGGCTTTATCTTGACCCGCGTCTTTCGCTCCCGCCGGGGCGGAGCCACTGTCCTCCGCGCCGTGCGCAAGGACGGGTAAGCGCAGATCCGGCAGCAGCGCCGGCCCGCGCCAAAAATTCCCCGAACCGGTTTCAGACTGCTTGATTTATCTATTTGCCAGAGCTATAATAGAGATGTTACGCGCCTGTAGCTCAGGGGATAGAGCGACGGATTCCTAATCCGCAGGTCGGGGGTTCGAATCCTCCCAGGCGCACCA
>JAKOVL010000227.1 GCA_029782095.1 Bacillota bacterium
GATACAGTGCTGGGCGTGCATATCCTCGGACCCCATGCTTCGGATTTGATCCAGGAGGGCACCCTGGCCGTGGCTGCCGGGGCCAAAATCGGCGACTTGCAAAATCTGATCCACCCGCACCCCACTTTAAGCGAAACAGTGTGGGAGGCCGCCCTTAATGTTACCGGCTCCTCCATCCACCTCTCCCGCGGCGTCTAGGTAAAACGCTTTCACCGGCCATGAACGCGGGCTCAACTGCCGCCTTATGATGGGGACAGACCTGCCCTGCCAGGTTTGTCCCCTAAGGATTGCAGACTTTAAGGGCTGCCAGCCCTGCCCCCTCCCCGGCCCCGCTTTCTGCTGCAGCGGACCCCTGTTTTACCGGCCGCCCTGCTGCAGCACCCTTAGCCCCGTGTCTTAGCTACCGTGCCGACGGCCGCTGGCCTCCCCGGAACCGGTGCAGGATTTGCCCTCACCCATGGAGAAACTTCCATAAGCGCAAGGGTTTTTCAAGGAGGCTTCCATGGACCCGGTATTATACAGGAGCGAACATCCCCGCCCCGATTTTAAACGGGAGGACTGGTTGAATTTAAACGGCCCCTGGGATTTTTGCTTTGATCCCCGGGGAGTGGGGGAAAAAGAAGGCTGGCCTAAGCGCAGGGAGCTCTCCGGGAAGATCAACGTTCCCTTTGCCATCGAAGCGGAGCTGAGCGGAGTGGGCTGCTGCAGCCCGCCCCGCCTGGCCTGGTATCTGCGCCGTTTTCAGCTTCCGGAAAAGATGCGGGGCCAGAGAATTTTTTTGCATTTTGGAGCGGTAGATTACCGCGCCAGGTGCTGGCTGAACGGAAACTATCTCGGAGAGCACCGCGGCGGCTACACCCCGTTCAGTTTTGAAATAACGGGGCAGCTGCAGCCGTGGGAGAATTTTCTTACGGTGCAGGTGGAAGACTCTTTATCGCTGCAGCAGGTTCGGGGCAAACAGAATTTCTTAAAGCGCAAGAAAAAATTTCTGGTTCACTACACCCCGGTTACCGGAATATGGCAGACGGTCTGGCTGGAGGGAACCGGCCGGGCCATGCTGCGGAGCGTCAGGGTGACGCCGCAGCTGCAGCCGCCATCGGTCACCTTCGCCCCGGTTTTGGACGGCGCCCGCGGGGATGAAATTTTGCAGATAGAGATTTTTGACCCCCTGGGCAGCCCTTGCGGCGGCGCTTCCCTGGCGGGAGAAGAGATTTCCGCCGGAGCTGTGGTGCCCTTGAAAGGGGTTTTTCCCTGGTCGCCAGAGCAGCCCCACCTCTACCGGGTAGTCTACACCCTCTCCGCGGGAGCAGAGCTGCTGGATCGGGTGGAAAGCTATTTCGGACTGCGGGAAATTTCCATTAAGGGCAGCCGCATTTTCTTAAACGGCAAACCTCTTTACCAGAAGCTGCTCTTAAATCAGGGCTACTTTCCCCGGGGCCATTACACCGCTCCCGATGATCAAACCCTGCGGCGCGACGTGGAGATGGTTAAGGAGATGGGCTTCAACGGGGTGCGCATGCACCAGAAAGTGGAGGAGAAGCGCTTCCTCTACTGGTGCGATACCCTGGGGCTGCTGGTCTGGGGCGAAATGCCTTCGTTCTACTGGCCTTCCCGGCGGGCTCGCGCAGCATTTTTCCGCCAGTGGCGCGAGATGCTGGAGCGGGACTGCAACCATCCCTGCCTGATCGCCTGGGTTCCTTTTAACGAAAGCTGGGGCATCTTTGATCTGTTCTGGCGCAAAAGCGCCCGCCGCTTTGTCCGCGATGTGGCCGCCTTTACCCGTTCCTTTGACCCCACCCGGCTGCTTGTTGACAACAGCGGCTGCGACCATGTCGATACCGATATTGCCGATGTGCACCACTATTTAAGCACCGTGGAAAGATCGCGCCGCCTCTACCGGGAGCTGAAGCAGGGCCGGCGCATGAAATACGGCCTTTTCAGCTATCTCTTCAATCTAATTTTCGGCACCGTGGCCATCCACAAGCGGGTTATGGCCCCCGGCTCAGCCTACGCCGGGCAGCCGATTATCATCAGCGAATATGGCGGCTTCGGCTTTTACCGCACCAGGGGGAATAAAGGGCTTGCCGAAAACTTTGATCAATATACCGCGGCGATCCAGGAAGAGGACTGGATTTGCGGTTACTGCTATACCCAGCAATACGACGTGGAGCACGAACAGAACGGCCTGCTCACCTTTGATCGCGCCTACAAAATAGCGCCGGAAGTGATCGCAGCGGTAAACAGCCGAAAATAAACAAATACGGGGTGAACAAACCATGAAAAGCCGGGCTGCTGTTTTGACCGCCTTTAATCAGCCGCTGCAGCTGCAGGAACTGGAGGTGCCGGCCCTGAAACCGGGCCAGGTCTTGGTAAAACTGTTGGCCGCCGGCGTTTGCGGTTCGGATGTGCATATGCAGCAGGGCGAAGATCCCCGTACTCCGCTGCCGCTTATCCTCGGCCACGAAGGTATCGGCGAAGTTGCCGCTGTGGCCGGAGAGATTTACTCTGCTCAGGGTGCGCTGCTGCGGGAGGGAGACCGTATTCTCTGGAACCGCGGTATTGCCTGTGGCCGCTGCTATTACTGCGTGGTCCTTAAAGAGCCCTCCCTCTGCGCGGACCGCAAAACTTACGGCATCAACCTTTCCGCTGGAGAAAAGCCTTGTTTAAACGGCTGCTACAGCGAGTATATTATTTTGCGTCCGGGCACAGATATCTTCACCGTCGATGCGCAGGCCGACCCCGCCGTCCTGGTGTCAGCCTCCTGCTCCGGGGCGACCGTGGCCCACGGATTTGACCTGGCCCCTCCGCAGCCCGGAGACACCGTGGTGGTGCAGGGCCCCGGGCCCCTGGGGGTTTATGCTGTCGCTTTTACCCGCCGCCTCGGCGCCGCCCGGGTGGTTGTGATTGGCGGCTCGGAGGAAAGACTCTCCGTCTGCGCCTCCTTCGGCGCGGTTACCTTGAACCGCCGCCAGGGCAGCGCCGCGGAGCGGCGCGAACTAATCCTGGAGCTGACCGGCGGCCGGGGGGCGGACCTGGTGGTGGAGGCGGCGGGCTACCCGGACGCCCTGAGAGAAGGCCTGGATTTGGTGCGCCCCGGCGGGACCTACCTTTCTCTCGGTTTTGCCCAGCCGGTGGGGACGATCCCGCTGGATCCATACCTGCAGATCGTGAAAAAGAATATTCGCCTGCAGGGGGTTTGGGTCAGCGACAGTTCGCACCTGTACCGCGCCCTGCAGCTGGTTTTGTCCGCACCGGATCTGTTCCAAAAAATGGTCACCCACCGTTTCAGCCTGCTTCAGGCCAATGAGGCTTTGGAGACCATGGCTGCCAGGAAAGCCTTAAAAGCGGTGATTGACCGTTTTTAGACCGGCCGCGGTGCCCTGCTCCTGGAAATTCGCATCCCCACGGGTGAAATTAATTGACAGGGAGCGAAGTAAAAGGTAAACTGAAAAAAAGTTATTCTATAGGAATACTATATATTTTAAGGAGTGTTTTTATTGAAAATTGCCGGCGACATCACCGCGCTCATTGGCCGTACTCCCCTGGTCTATCTCAATCGGGTCAGCAGGGGGTGCTGCGCCCGCATTGCCGCTAAACTGGAATTTTCCAACCCGGGCGGCAGCATTAAGGACCGCATCGGGCTGAAGATGATTGAGGCGGCGGAGAAGGCGGGGCTGCTGAACGAAGAGACGATCATCCTCGAGCCGACCAGCGGCAATACCGGGATCGCCCTGGCCATGGTCAGCGCCGCCAAGGGATATCGCTGCACCCTGGTCATGCCTGACACCATGAGCCTGGAGCGGCGCAGCCTGCTCAAAGCCCTTGGCGCCGAGCTGGTGCTAACCCCCGGTTCCCAGGGGATGCGCGGTGCCGTGGAAAAGGCGGAGGCCATGGCTGCCGCGGACAGTCGCTACTTTATCCCGCAGCAGTTTGAAAACCCGGCCAATCCCGCCGCGCACCGGGAAGCCACGGCGCAGGAATTATGGGAGGATACAGCGGGGCAAATCGACATGTTAATTTCCGGGGTCGGTACCGGCGGCACGCTTACCGGCGTGGCCCAGGTGATCAAAAAATTAAAACCGGAATTCAAAGCCATCGCCGTGGAGCCCCAGGAATCGCCGGTCCTTTCGGGCGGAGCCCCGGGACCGCACCGTATTCAGGGGATCGGGGCCGGCTTTGTTCCGGCAGTCTTGGAAACGGATTTAGTCGATGAAGTGATCGCGGTGCCCGATGCCCAGGCCCTGGAGATGGCGCGGCGCTTAATCAAGGAAGAAGGCCTGCTGGTGGGCATTTCCGCAGGGGCAGCATGCCAGGCGGCTCTGCAGGTGGCCCGCCGCCCCGAAAATAAAGGTAAATTAATCGTTGCCATCTTCCCCGATCTGGCAGAACGCTATCTTTCCACGGCCCTGTTCGAGGGGCTCAGAGAATAAGCCAGTTGTCGCCCTTTAGTTTAGTAAGGAGGATTATGGTGCGTATATCCAGCAAATCTCATTACGCGGTCAGGGCCATGATCGAACTGGCCCTGGAGTACAACCGGGGCTACCTGCAGCTAAAAGTCATCGCCCAAAGGCACGGTATTTCCAAGAAATTTCTCGAGCAAATTTTCATTCTGCTCCGGGCCAAGGGGCTGGTTGACTCCCAGCGGGGCTACAGCGGCGGCTTCGTCCTGAGCAGGCCACCCCGGGAAATTACGGTTTACGATATCCTGGAAGCCCTGGAAAACACCATGAGCCCGGTGGAGTGCATCGATCACCCGGAAACCTGCGACCGCCACAGCTATTGCGTCACCCGCAAAGTTTGGGATGGTTTGCGGAACCGCATTCACCGGGAGCTTTCCGCCATAAACCTGGCTGCTCTGGCTGAAGCGCAAGCCGGAAAAGGCCCCTGTTCTGCGGATAGCTATATCTATCATATCTGAATCAAAGCCGGCAAGTTTGATTATGATGGGGGGAGGGGGGTAGACCGGCAAACCTGGGCCTGCCCCGGAGGAGAGGGGACTTTGCTTGGATTATCTGAGACATTCCAAATTGAAGAATTTTTCTTGACAGGGTCATCGCTAAAGTGATA
>JAKOVL010000010.1 GCA_029782095.1 Bacillota bacterium
TGGTTGCGGCTTCGGGCCGGCCCGGCAAAACGCAGATTAGCGCCGCAATCCGTGAACTCGAAGCAGTTTTCTTGCGGCTTCGGACAAGTCGGGCTAAGCCCTGGATTCTCACTTTCCCGGGCGGCGCTTCACTCCCTGGGCGGGCGGCACGCCAGGGCAGACCAGGACAGTGCCGGCGGCTTCTTTCTTCCGCCCGGGCGGAGGCTTTGTTGCATCCCTTCGGGGGTTGGTCCACCAGGCCGTGACAGCGCCGGCCGGGTCCCTTTCCGCCCGGGCGACCGGTCCCGGCGCTTGTCCCTGCTGGATAAGGTTGACACAAATTGCAAGCAATAGCTATAATTGTTGCATAAAGGGAAAAACCGAAGTGGAGAGTGAGAAAATGTCGATAACCGTGACCGATGCCGACCTGGAGTTTATGCAGAAATTTATTCGCGAGGCCGGCTCTTTTAGTCGATCCCCCGGTTCTCCCGGAGAGAGAAAAGTCGCCGAGATGGCCGCAGAAATCATGAAATCTTTTTCCGACGAAGTAAAGATCGAAGAGTTTAAACTGGCCCCCAAGGCAGCCTTTTGGTGGATCAAGCTGGTCGTGCCTCTCTTTTTTGTTGCCATCGCTACCTTTAAGGTGGCTCCCATCGTAAGCGCGCTCATTATGATCTTCAACATTTTCCTCGCCGTGGGAGAATTTGTTCTTTACAAAAAAATTATCGACCCCTTTATGCCCAAAAGCGTCTCCCAGAACGCCTACGGGGTTATAAACCCGGAAGGAGAAGTCAAGCAAACCATCATCTTTGCCGGGCATATCGACTCCCCCTTCCAGTTCAATTTTATCCAGTGGTGGGGCGGCCGGATCTATACCATTCTGGTAGCACTGGTCCTGGCCGTTTTTGTGGTCTTTGGCCTTTTAAGCATTGCCAACGGGGTTTGGGCGGCCTTAGGCATGCTCTTCCCCGAGCAGATTCAGTACGCCATGCCCGGCTTCTTCAACGTAATCTGGATTATTGTTATCTGCTTCAGCCCCCTGGCTGTTCTCTTCTTCTTTTTCACCACCTGGATTGAAACGCCCGGATGCGGCGACAACTTGTCCGCCGTGGCCGTGGCCCTGGGCGTGGGGCATGTATTAAAGAAGGCCAAGGAGGAGGGAGGCTTCTTCCCCAAGCATACCAAGGTTATTACCATGGCCTTCGGCGC
>JAKOVL010000024.1 GCA_029782095.1 Bacillota bacterium
GCCAGTGCGGTAAATAAAACGATGCAGGACGCGGGGCTGCCAACGGCGATCATCCTGGAGATCCTGCGGGGTATTGTGGCGGAGACCAGCTTGATGTTGGAGCGGGCGGGAAAGGCGGCGTTACGGGCGGAGATCGAAGAGGCAGTGAAGGAAGCGGCAAAAGAGCAGGGCGACAAGGATAAATAGAGCGAAAGGCGGTAATGAAAAATAAAGGTAACACGCAGCCAGGCCAGGGGGCGCGGGCGGTCCTGCGCCCCCTTCCGGTGAGTGCGCACCGGTTCAGCCTGGAGCTTTATTATATCATATTTTTGTTTTTAAATTGTCGAGGAAAGGCGGGCGGTCAACAATGACGATTCAATGCGCAATGGGGATCGAGAACCGTGGCAAGATTGACGCACTTGAGGCATGGCAGAAAAGGCAGAACGGGGACCTGCAGGAACTAAAAAAAGATGTTAAGGAGATCAAAGAATCAATCAGCAAAATAAATGTCGAGCTGGTCCGCGGCCGGCCGAGCTGGGGGATGACCGCGCTGATGACGGCGCTTTTCAGCATTTGTACCGGGCTGATCGTATTCCTGGCGACGAGGGGCGGGTAGGAAAATAGCAGGGTTTTATTTCTCCGGAATGACGGTTACTGGTTCACTGCCGCCAAAGGGCGGTAAATTTATTTAAGGAGAGGAATTTTTTATGACTGAATTACTGATTGTGTTTATCCTGGCGTTCGTGGTGGAGGCGGTGTGGCAAGCGCTTAAGCCGCTCTGGCCTGGAAAGCTGAAGGAATGGGAAGTGAGCTACGGTGTTCCTATCGACGCTATCGGGTGCCTGGTGATCGCGCTGCTCTTGTGCTTTGGGACTGGCACCGATCTGCTGGCCCTGATCGGCGTGCCGCTGGTAATCCCCTATGTGGGTATCATCCTAACAGCCGTCCTAATATACAGAGGTAGCACTTTCCTTCATGATGTACTGGCTGGGATCAACGACATACGGACAGGCAATAAGCCGGTAACCTGGGCTGAGGCGGGCATGGGAGAGGATGAGGGCTGATGGTCCAGATCATCCAGGATTTTATCCCTAAAGGCAGACGCAACCGGCCCGGTTACGCTATGTCGCCTAAATATATTACTATTCATGATACGGCCAACACCCAGGCTGGCGCCGACGCAAAGGCCCATGCGCGCTACCTGAAAAGCAACGCCGCGGCGGCCATCCCGGCCAGCTGGCATTTCACCGTGGATGACCGGGTGATTGTGCAGCACTTGCCGCTTAATGAGAACGGCTGGCATGCCGGGGACGGCTCCACGGGCACCGGCAACAGGGAGAGCATTGGCATTGAAATATGCGAAAACAGGGACGGCGTCCGCACGGAGGCGGAAAAAAACGCGGCCTGGCTGGTGGCAAAGTTGCTAAAAGACCACGGCTTGAGTATTGACCGGGTGCGGCAACATTATGACTGGTCCGGGAAGAATTGCCCCCGGGTGCTGCGCGGCCGTAAAGGCGGCTGGCAAGGCTTCCTGGCGGCGGTGGAGGCGCACCTGAAAACGGAGGCAGAGATCACCCGCCCCATCGGTATCTATGTGGACGGCAAGAAGGCGGATGAGGTTGGGTACCTGATCGACAACGCAACATACGTCCGCGCGTCATATCTGATTGCGCTCATCGGCGGCAGCGTAACCGGCCACGGGGACCATATCAAGATCACCCTGCCGCCCAAAGCGGACCCAGCCGAAATCGCCAAACTCAAAGCCGAGATCAACGGGCTTAAGGCCATGACCGCTGCCCTGGAGGCAAAGATCGAAAATGCCAGAATCGCATTGTCCTGACGTCCAGCTGCGCCTCGAGGCGATCCTTGCCTATATTCAACGGTTACG
>JAKOVL010000031.1 GCA_029782095.1 Bacillota bacterium
TATACAGCGCAGGGTCCTTGCTATAAATGGAACAACGGCGGCTGGGCATCCAGGTTTAACTGTTCCAGCTTTGCCGCCGTGGGCACTCCCTCCCTGTTCCAGCCGCGGGAGCTGTAATAGTCGTCCAGCAGGCGGTTTAAGTCCGCCCCTGTAATCATGTGACCCTTGTAGGGGCCGCCGGGCAGCGGCTCTTCCATGAACCGCTTCGGCAGGGTGTCATCGCTGCGGGAAAAACCTTCGCGCAGGTTAAAGAGACGCACCTGGTTCCAGACTCTTTCGCCCAAAAGCAGCAGCTCTTCTACTGTCCAGTTTCGGCCCGTGGCCGCTGTGAGCATGCGGCAGTAGGTTTCCGCCTTGACGCCATACTGGCCGAAATCACACTTTACTAAAGTATCCAGCCCGGCCAGGTAGTTTTGCAGGTAAGCGACAATCTCGCCCTTGTCCTTTAGCCCCAGCCGGTCCACGGGCTCGTCGTTCCAGAAGCCGCCCACCTCGTAAAGGATGGGGAAGGCGCGCTGGTGGCAGCCCCCACGGTCCGCAGTGGCCAGGGCCAGGGCCATGCCGGGTACCGTGCGCGGTCCCCAGGCCGGGCACTCCAGGCCCTTGACATGGACGGCGAAATCTTCGCTGCCGCCGCCCAGGGCTTGCGCCGCCTTCTTTACGCCCCCGGCCAGCGTGTCGCCCAGCCCTTCTTTGCGGGCCGCGATGATTTCCAGCAGGTAATCGGCCGCCGCCGCATCGCCGAAAGCCAGGTTCACACCCTCAGTATCCGCCGCGGTGATGATTCCCTTCTTGAATGCTTCCATGGCGAAACCGATCACCCCGCCCGCGGACATGCCATCCAGGCCCAGGGCGTCGCACTTTTTAACCAGGTAGGCCACTTCGCGCACATCGCCGATGCCCAGGTTGCTGCCCATCATGGCCGCCGTTTCATACTCGACCACGTCGGAGACCAGGCCCTTGTGCCGCCCGCGGCGGATACGGCCCACTTTGCCGCAGGCGATGGGACATCCGGCGCAGGCCACATCCCGCAGCCATAACTGCTTGCGCTGGGCCACGGCGTTTAAACCCGCGGCGCCGTCAAAGGCGCCATCGTAATAGTTGTAGGCGGGCAGCAGGTGCTCGTCGTTGGCAAAATCAATGGAGCCGGCGGTGCCGTCCACGTTAAAAGCGCTAATGCCCTCTTCGGCTTGCAGATCCCGGTAGGCCTGGTCCACGGCAGCCTGGAAGGCGGCCGGATCGTAGGGACGGATCACCTTGCGGCCCCGCAAGACCACCGCCTTTAAATTCTTGGCCCCCATCACCGCCCCGGTACCGCCGCGGCCGGCGTGGCGGTTGTACTCGCAGTTTACCAGGGCGTAAGCAACCTTTTTTTCACCGGCCGGCCCGATGCAGGCGGTTTTGACAGTGCGGTCGCCCAGCTCTTCCTTGATCAGTTCGGTGACGGTAAATGTATCGAGGCCCCACAGGTGCGTGGCGTTGCGGATTTCCGCCACACCGTTGTCGACCCAGATGTAGCAGGGTGTTTCGGCTGCTCCGGTAATGATAATACCGTCAAAGCCGGCATAGCGGATCTCAGGGGCAAAGTGCCCGCCGAAATAGGAGTCAACAAAGGTTCCGGTGAGGGGAGAGCGGGTGATGACGCAGCCGCGCATGGCCGGCGCCAGGGTGCCGGTAAGCGGGCCGGCCATGAACATGAGCACGTTTTCCGGCGAGAGGGGATCGCAACCCGGCGGCAGCAGGTCATACAAGATCTTGGCGCCAAAACCTTTGCCGCCGACGAAGAGTTCGACCAGGCGCTCATCTAGCGGTACGGCCTGACAGCTATTTTTACTTAAATCCACATACAGCAGTTTGCCCATGTAGCTATACACCGGGATCCACCTCCTCTTTGGCGACCGGCGCAACCAGTTTTAAGGCGCCGGCGACGCAGTAGCGCACACAGAGGGGGTCGCCCCCGCAGAGGTCGCACTTGTCTGCTTTGCCCTGTCCATCCAGCTGGATCATGCCGTCGGGGCAGGCTTCGATGCAGGCTTTGCAACCGGTGCAGGCTTCTTTGTCGATGAGCACCACACCTGTATCCGGGTTCCGCGATATGGCCTCCACCGGGCAGGAGCGCAGGCAAAAAGCGTTTTCGCACTGGGAACAGACCACCGGGCGGTTGAGGAAATTTTCTCCTTCCACCAGCACCTTCAGCCTGGCCAGCCTGGGGTTATACCCTTCAACCGCCCGGGCGGCGCAGGCCAGCTGGCAGGCGGTGCAGCCGGTGCACAGATCGAACTGGCTTCTTAAATAAACCATGCTAAATACCCCTTTTCTTTCAATACTGGGATAGCTGTAATCGCGACCACTTCCTACAGTTCGTCGACATCTTTATACCACTTAACCCTGTCACCGATTTTGCTGCGCATCTTCCAGGCCAGCGGTTTCGGCGTGTCATCAATGTAACCGCGGATTTGCGCCATTCTTTCCCGGATAATGGCCACATCAGCGCTTTCAAACAGGTCGGTCTGCTCCAGCAAGGCTTCTGTTTTCTCCATGTTCATGGTTACGGTACGCCAGAAGCCCCAGTCGGCGGCGAGAATGCGGCCGATGATCGGCCCGTTTATGGTTTCCACGTCGCTTTCCCCGATGGGATGCTCCCGGACCAGCATCATGGTGTCAATGAGATCTTTTTCGTTGACCTGCACGATCTGCATTTTTTCCAGGAACAGCTCTGCAAGGGGGATAGTCAGATCATCCACGTCCAGCCGGTCCCGCAGGGGCAGCTCGTGGCAGAAGTCCAGCTTGTCAAAGAAGATATCCGAATGAAAGCCGGTTTCCGGGTGGTCGAAGACCATGCGCGTGGATCCATAGAGGGTGGTGATCATCTCGTCATCCCGGTAGCCCAACTCCCGGTACACTTCCAGCAGTGTAGAGCCGTATTCCGCGCGGGATACAAAATCAGTATCGGTAAAAACACGGCCCCATTTTTGGTGGATATGGTTAAATTCAGGGCAGTGCAGGTTGAAAGCCAGGGCGCCGATCAGCCTTAAGCTGACGCCTCGCTCTTGGGCCTTGTTGATGATTTTTCTAGCTTCATCGATAAATTCCTGGGCGTTGGTCCCGGTATACTGGGGCATTACCTAATCTCCTCCCCGTTCTCAAGTTGTCGGCATCGCGTCGCAGTTTGGTTTTAACCCGATGTGAGCACATACTTTTTGACGCCTTTTTTATCCAGTTCGATCAGGGCACCCAGAAGCGTACTCTGTTCATAGGAGCTGCCCGGGTTGATACAGAGCGTCTTTTTGATCTTTTTAACCCCGCGCCCTTCGTGGATATGCCCCACCAGCGCCAGGGGCGGCTGGTACTTGAGGATCGCTTTCTGGACGGCGTGGCTGCCCACGGGTATAAGGGAGCGGCCGGCGTACTTGGGCCTTAAGTTTTCGTCCAGCTCGGGGGCTTCATCCAGGCCGGAGCCGTAGGGAGGTGCGTGCAGGTTAAACACGCACCTCTCCATATTTGACACTCTGGCTGCCATCTTTTCGATTTTTTCTTCCAGTTCTTCCTCGCTGCATTCGCGGTGGGTATCCCAGGGGGTGGGGTTGGACCAGCCGGTGCTGATCATCTCGTAGTGTCCGTCTAAATCCAGCACTTCGCCCTCAGCCACGGTAATATAGCGGGAGGCGGCGAAAACGCTGTCTATTTCAAACATGTCGTCATTTCCAGGGCAGATAAAGCACTTAATGCCCCACTGGGACAGCCTTTCTTCGGCGAACTTAACCCACCGCTCAGCCATCAGCAAAACGCGCTCTACAAAGAGATTTTCAACTTTGGCTGCATCCGCGCTTAGTTCCTCATACTCGGATTCGCTGACATCGATGGGGTAATAGCCCCGGTCGGATATGTTTTTCTCCATGGCCAGTTTGCCTTCCTCATCCAGGTACATCTCTTCCTCCAGGAAGTTGACCCTGTACTTGCCCTTGCTGTCCTTGATAAAGGGAACCAGGGCTTTTCCGGTCATATCGCCGCCCAGGATGATGATGTCAGCGTTATAGAATTTGCCGGCGTTAATGAATTTCTTCCAGCAAATTTCCGAGCCGTGCACGTCTGTTGCAAAAAAGATAGTAGTCATGAGTGAACCTCCTTCTAAATGTAAGCGCTACTCCACGGGAATGCTCTTGTGAATCTCTTGCAGGTCGATGCCCTGGCGCTTGCGATACCACTTGGAGGCCACGTAGATGATGATCGAGATCAGGTATAGAGCCGCCAGGTAGAGATAGGAGGTCGGTTCGTTGACACCGTAGACCGCGTCGGTCATCCACATGTAGAAGAGGAACAGCAGGAAGACGAGGAAGATAACCCCTGTTACCGTGATCAGCGGCAACCCGAACAGCTTCAGCCGGGCGATGGGGGAGGCCTTATAAAGCTCCGGATCTTTGTAGGGCAGGATGATCGCCGCAACAGTGGTGCCAAGGTACATGACCGCGATTACCAGGGTGGCATTCAAGGCAAGCTTTTCAATGCTGGCCGAGTAGTGCATTGCGGCGCTGACAATAACACCGCCCACCGCCATGACCAGGAGCGCGTTCACCGGGGCGCGGAACTTGCTGGTAACGTAGGCCATCCAATCAGGCAGGATGCGGTCGAAAGCCGCGGCAAAGATGACCCGGGTGGAGGAGAGGAAAACGGTGCCGCACCAGCCGAAGAACCAGGCACTCATGGAAATGAGCAGCCACATCTGCAGGACCGGGCTGTCGGTGAGGAAACTTACCAGTAAAGCAGGATAAGGAAAGACACCAAAGGGAGATGTGCCTTCATAGAAGGTAAAGTTGGCGGCATTGTAGAAATCCCAGCCAAAAACGCGGCTAAACAGCAGGAGCACGATTACCGCCAGGATGCCGGTGACAACCAGGCCGAAGAACATACTGATAAAGTTGCGCTTGAAATCGGAGGCGCCGCGCACTTCGCCATAAAGGGTTGCGCCCCAGTTGGGCCACAAGTTAAAGAAAACGACCATTGGAATGAGAGCCAGGCTGGGGATGATGGCGATCTTTGACAGGGGGGCAGCTACATAGCCAGCCTCAGCGGCATTGGCCAGGATTTGCTGGTAGATGTCGCCCTCACCGGAAGCGAAGAATGCGGTGGCGTAATGGTTAAAGCTGCTGATAAAGTCGGCGCGGGAATTTGCCAGCATCATGATGATCATGGTTACGATCCCGGCCATACCCAGGTAAAAGCAGAATTTCTGGATACGTGCATACCAGCTCATACCGAGGCTGATATAAATAAAAGCCAGGACAATGACGGCCAGTGAGCTGAAGAACAGGCCGTTGGTGGTTACAAACCAGGAGGCGGCGTTGACCAGGCCGCTGCTGTTCGTCCAGCCGCCCAGCATCCCCAGGATCGGCGTGAAAACGTTGAACGCCAGCATGTTGCCGTAGAGGGGGACCCAGTGCCACAAAATCCAGCCCCAGCCGGTTACCGAGAGGACGAATCCGATTCCGCCGCCTAGAATGCGGCTTTGCCAGACGTAGTCGCCGCCGGCCCGGGGCATTACCGCCACCATGAGGGCGTAAACAAAGACCTCGAAGATAATGAAAATGGTGCTGATGACGATGGCCGTAAGCAAGTTGCCCTCAGGGATATATGGAGCAAACGCAAAACTGTAGAAGCCCAGGGTGACCAGGTTGACCGAGAAAAAGGAGTAAACAAAACCGTCAAATACGGACCATGAGCGGACCAGGCCGCTGGCCTTACGTACAAACATACCAGGTTGAGCCATGATATCATCTCCTCCTGTAAGATTAAGTAAGTTGAAAGTAAAACCGCTTGCGCCTTAGCCTGCCATAAATCACCTCCGCGCTAAAGGGCGATAATAATCTGAATTTGTCGCCCCTTATTTCTTATATTTAAATTTTCACATGGTATTACCTTTGTAGAAATGGGAAAAAAATTTTTAATTTTTTGTGCAATACGCACAAAAAAAACCGCCTGGCAACCGGCGGAAATGGCTACAATTGGCTTTAGATCAGGGATTGCGGGGTCATGCTATGACAGGCTGTAAGCGCAATCAGGCAACTCCCCGCACAAGCGGGGCAGAAAACTTTTTGGATTAAGATGATAATTTGCGGCTAATGGAAGCCAACAGAAAGGGAAAACTGTCAATCCGGTCCACATCTTGCCCCAACAGTTCGTTAATTTTCTGCAGGCGGTAATTTAAGGTGTTGCGGTGAATGTGCAGCTTCTGCGCCGTCAGGGTGCGGGAATAGTTGCATTCAAGATATTTTTCCAGGGTATGTACCAGTTCTCCCCCTTTTTCCGCGTCATAGGCCAGAAGTTTGGCGTATGTTTGCCGGTACAGGTTGGCGGCGCTGGAACTGGTCATAAATCTTTTTACCAGGTGGTAGGCTGCCATGTCGCTGTAGTATACGGCAAAATCGGGAGGCAGCAGCTTTTTCCCGATTTCAATGGTCTCCCATGCCTGCAGGTAGCTGGTGCTGATATGCTCAATATCATTATATATTTCGCCCATGGCCATACATACAGGCACGTCTTCCATTCTGGCCTGAACATTTGTTTTTATGCGCTTCAGGATCAATTTGCTGTTGTGGATCCTTTCTTCCACGGTCCATTTTTCCGGCAGGTGCAGCAGCAAAACATAGCTGCCCATGGCTTCGGCCATAATGCTTTGATACTTCTCCAGATCCAGGGCTGTACGCAGCTGGCGCTCCAGCTTTCGCTCCAGGTTTACGCTGATGGTCCCGTTACTTTTCTCCAGTTTTTTTAAATAGAAGATGCTTTCTTTATTCAGTTCGGCCAGGATGAGGCAGTATGGTCCCTCGATATCCAGGCCCAGTTGCCTGGCCCGGGCGATAATTTTTTCCCTGTTTTTCAGGGTACCCAGGAGCAGTTCATTGAAAAAGCCCAGCTCACTTTTACGTTTCACTTCACGGATTTCCCTCTCTTTAAGCGTATCCAGGGAAATGGCCACAGAGGCCGCTTCCAGGGCTACGGTTTTGGCCTGCTCCAGCTCTCTCTCCAGGCCGGGGATGATGATTATCCCGAAAAAAGCGTCACTGGCGACCACGGGAAAAAGAAAGTCATAACCGCCCGTCTCGCTGTTATGATGGTAGAGCGGTTTCTTTTTTTTCATCACTGCGTCGAGGGTAGCCCACGGGTAACAGTCGGCCAGATCCAGGTAGCCCTGGCCTTGCAGCAGCTGCGTTAGCAGGGGTATTTCTACCGGGCTGCCCGCGGGAACGGCGTAATTAAGTACAACTAAATCTGCATCGACCATGATCACCGAATGATCGATGAGCGATGCGAGCGAGGTGATAATTTCTTGCAACCCTTTACCCTTTAAAACGAAATCGGT
>JAKOVL010000041.1 GCA_029782095.1 Bacillota bacterium
GATGGAGCTTAATTTCATCCAACTGCGTGAAATCGATCCAGCCTTGGACTACTATACACCGGTGCTGGTGGCGGGAGAAACCTTGATCGAGGAGAATCCGGAGCTGATCCAGAGATTTATGCGGGCCACCGCCAGGGGCTATCGCTTCGCCGCGGAAAACCCGGCTGAAGCGGCGGAGGCTCTCCTGGCCAATGCGCCGGAGCTTGACCGGGAGCTGGTCATGGCCAGCCAGGAGTGGCTCAAAGATAAATACCAGGCCGACGCGCCCCGGTGGGGCCTTCAGGAGCGGGAGCGCTGGGAAAGCTACACGCAATGGCTTTTTGAGCGCGGCTTAATCGAAGAAATGATCGATGTGGATAAGGCCTTTACCAACCGTTTTATTGAATAGTCTGCACCTACCTTGCTCCTCCCGCCTGGCCCTTTGGCGACCCGGGCGGCAGCGCTGCCATTTACCGGCGGGAGGAGATTTCTCTTCCCGGCTTGAGAAGGCCAAAGAGCATGGCGGCACGCTAAAACCGCATGGAGGAAAAAATGAAAAGCAAAGATGAGGTTTTGATCCTGGAAAATATCAGCGCCACCTATGATAGCGGGGAGACGCGGCTGCCGGTGCTGAAAGACATATCGCTGCGCCTGCATAAAGGGGAGTTTGCGGCCCTATTAGGGCCCAGCGGTTCGGGGAAAAGCACCCTGCTGAAAATCGCGGCGGGACTGATCCGTCCCGACCGGGGCCGGGTTTTATTAAACGGCAAAGAGTGCACCGGCCGGGTGCAAAAAGTGGGCTACATGCCCCAGCAGGATCTGCTTTTTCCCTGGAAAACCCTTTTAGAGAACGCGGCCCTGCCGCTTCTGGCCGCAGGCATAGAAAAAAAAGAGGCATATGGCCGGGTGCGGGAACTGCTGCCGGTTTTCGGCCTGGAAGGCTTTGCCTGCTACTACCCCCATCAGCTCTCCGGAGGGATGCGCCAGCGGGCAGCCCTGCTCCGGACAGTACTGATTGAAAGCAGCCTGCTGCTTTTGGACGAACCTTTCGCCGCCCTGGATGCCATCACCCGGGAAAATCTGCAGGAGTGGCTGCTTTCCGTGCTGGAGCGTTTCCACCGGGCCGTGCTCTTCGTCACCCACAGCATCGACGAAGCGATTTACCTGGCAGACCGGGTCTATCTGATCTCGCAGCGCCCGGGGAGAATTGTCCTGGAACAGCCCATTGAGCTGCCCCGCCCCCGCTCCCGCGGCATAATCACCACGGCGCCCTTTCTAAACTACAAAGAACTTTTAATGAAATCACTTCAGTCCAAAGCTTAGCCAAGGCGCAAGCTGCCGCCTGCAGCCCGTTTAAATGACCGGGCCAGGATTAGCTGCCTGGCCCGGGGCAGCGTTTTGAGAGATGATCACCAGGAGCAGCCCCGCACCGACGGAAACCCGGGCCGTGGTTGCGATAAATTCATTGCTCAGGCCGCGGGTGGAGCCGAAATACAGCTTTTCCCCTTTAAGCGGGTATTTTAACCCCTCCGTCCTGACGTTATCCACCACGGCGGTGAGGGAAAACAGGGAGACATAGTCACCGGGGCGGCCGGTTACGGTCAATTCTGAATCCACCAGGAAAATGCGATGTTTCTCGTCGATAATTTGGGCCGGGATCCCGGCCCTTAACGGTATTATTAACAGCATCAAATTGCCGAAGGCGTGCTCCAGCCGCTCCCCCTCCAGGACCCCGGTTAACAAGATTTCTGTGGGAGTTAGCGCCACCGCCCGCTGCAGGGCCAGCTCCAGGTCGGAGTGGTCTTTTTCCGCGGGAAAGCGCAGGAACTTAACGCCCTCTTCTTTCAGGCGCCCGGAAGCAGCGGCCGGCAGGGAATCCAGGTCTCCCACAACCAGGTCCGGGCGCAGCCCCATCTTTAACGCATGCAGCGCCCCTCCATCGGCACAAATGATGTAATCGTCTTCCTTCAGTTGATCGCGTATAAACTGCGGGTCGTTGAGCGCTCCGTTGGCTATGACCACAACACGCCTGCATGCCATAGCGTCACCCGCCTTTTCCTAATCTAAATAACTCAATAACTGCCCGGGAACAACCCCGGCGAGGCTCATCTCCCCTCCTGGCTGTACGCCTGGAAAAATTTTTGCAGCCGCAACAGTCCCTCCTGCAGCTCTTCTATGGAGCAGGCATAGGAAATGCGGATATAACCTTCGGCGCCGGGGCCGAAATCTATTCCAGGGGTTACCGCTACTTTTGCCTCTTCAAGGATGCGGAAAGCCAGGGATAGCGAATCCTGCGCATATTTTTTGACATTGGCCAGCATATAGAAAGCCCCTTCGGGCGGCACTGCCGGGGCGATGCCCATCTGCTGCAGGGCGCGGTAAAGGTAAAGGCGGCGCTCGTTATACGAAGCAAACCGCGCCTTTAACACATCTGCATCCTCCTGCAGCGCGGCCATCCCGGCGGCCTGGGTAAAGTTGCAGGCACAGATAAACAGGTTTTGCTGCAGCGTCTGCATTACCCGGGCCAGCTCCGGCG
>JAKOVL010000005.1 GCA_029782095.1 Bacillota bacterium
TTATAGTAATCAAGACTGTAAAGGGCAAACCTGTCGTAAGGCAGGGACGCAAAGCCATGGGTCCTTGAAATATAGGATCGCCAGGCTGCCGGTCGGGATATGAGCTAAGCTTTTCTCCCTGATGAGGCAGCCTTGCAGCTGTCTCCTTTTTTTACCGTTCTGGATTGCGATTGCCATTTTAAATAGCCCCTCCAGTCGTTCCGGCTAACCCCCGGTCGCAGTAAAGCGGACGCCACAGGTGGCGTCCGCTTTACTTTGCATCGTCTCCTTCATCCTTTATACTAGGGCCGCCTCCTGGGGCAGTGTTGTCTCCAGGCTCTGGAAGAGCCGGTAATCCAGGTGCGGGAAGATGTTGTTGTACTCCTCCAGCTGCTGCAGCCAGGCTTCATCGATCCGATCTTCCCGAATCATGCGCAAAAGCGCCCGGAAATTAACCAGGTGCCCGTTTAAACGGTGCCGTGCGTATTCCACCATTGTTCCCGAATTCATAATAAAAGGCCAGTCGCTGCTCTGGGCCAGCATAAGTTCCCGCGCCGCCTGGGTCAGGGCTCGCTTCAACAGGCCATCCGCCTCGGGGTGCTCTGTGGCAAGGGCCACCATATCTTCAGCGGCCTGGTGCAGGTGGCGGTAAATCCAGTCGTTGGTTCCGTTCAGCCAGACCTCGTTGTGTCCCTTGTCGCCCCAGCTGGAAGGATTGGGCGAGGCCACCTGCAGCGGGTAGCCTAAATCCAGGTATTCGCCCGGGGTAATCAGCTTCAGTGTGGTCTGATCATAGGCTATTTTGCGGCACAGGTAATCGAGCCACTGCGGTCCCTCAAACCACCAGTGCCCGAACAGCTCTGCGTCGTAAGGCGAAACAATTATGGGCGGGCGTCCCATCAAAGAAGCTAAGTACTTCACCTGCTGCTCCCGGTTGAACATAAAATTGCCGGCGTGCAGCGCCGCCTTCTCCAGGGCACGGTCAGGGCGGTAAGGCTCCTTGTATTCCAGCCCTTCGCAGGTGATGCGGTAATACTTGATCCCGCTGTCTGTGCGCATGCCCGGCGGGTGCAGGTGGGGGCCCACGTAGTCCAGCGGCAGATCATAGGCGATGTCACGATAAAATTCCCGGTAATCATAATCCCCCGGGTAGCCTTCCTGGGCGCTCCAGACCTGCTTCGATGTTTCCGTATCCCTGCCGAAAGCGGCCACACCTGCCGGCGTAAGAATGGGGCTGTAGACCCCGTACTTGGGCCTGGGGACGGCGTAAAGGACCCCGTGAGTGGCGGTAATAAAATACTGCAGCCCCAGCTCCCCTAAAATCTGGTCCAGCTCAGGGTAGTAAGCGCATTCGGGAAGCCAGAGGCCGCGGGGCGGCTCGCCGAACAGAGAAGTGTAGTAGCGTACCGCGTTGGCCACCTGGGCGTAAACTGACTCCGGCTGCACGGCTAGTAGGGGCAGGTAACCGTGCGTGGAAGCGGTGGTGATAATCTCCAGGTAATTCTCTTCCGCCAGCTTGCGAAATGCTCCGATCAGGCGGCCGCCGTAGCGGTGAAAATAGGCCCCGGCAGCGTCAAAATGCTCCCGGTACATGCGCGCCAGGGGGGCGAAGGACTCATCTCCCGCAGTGCGCTCCTCCTCCAGGCGGGCCAGGTGCTGCAGCCGCTCCAGGTGGTGGCTGTAACGTTCGCGTAAGAGCGGATCTTCCAGCATGGCCATCAGGGTCGGGGAGAGAGAAAACGTGAGGCGGAAGTCCACCCCATCGTCGCGCAACTTCTCCAGGTGCATCAGAATAGGAATATAGCATTCAGTCAGGGCTTCATAAAACCACTTTTCTTCCAGGGAATATTTATGTTCGGGATGCCGCACATAGGGCAGGTGGGCATGCAAAATTATGCTTAGGAAACCTTGTGCCATGAGCTAAAATATCCTCCTTATAAACAGCTTAAAGTGTCTGACGCTTAAATTATAAGATTATCTGTTTGCGGCGCCTGAACAACTCCGGCGAACTGAGGTGGTAGAGGGAGATGCGGCGGTAGAGCTTGCGGGCTTTCCAGTCGGGCAGCTGCCATTCCTCATCGATGATGTCGCTGATACTGTCCCGCGCCATGCGCACCATGTTGGAGCGCAGCACCGGCCTGAAATTTCCGTCAGCTGTGCGCCATCCCAGTTCGGTATGGTAGAGACGGTCCGTATCCGTTACATTAAAATACCAGTTATTGCTGCCGTCCTGAAGGGTTATATCAAAAAAACTTTCGATCTGCTCTTCCCGGTCCCATTGGTGCTTATACACTCGCATCTGGAAAATGGCCTGCTGCCAGGCCGCGTCGCCCCATTCGCTTTTCAACTTCTCCCGGGTGGATTCGGTGATTTCCCAGTAAGCAAAGAGGCAGTAAGGATCCCGGGGTAAAATAACCAGGCGGTCCAGGCCGTAAAATTGTGGAAGGGACACCCCGGAATGAAAAAATTGCAGCTGTGGATTGGTCATCGTTTCGCCTCCGGTAAATATGCTCTAATCTGATGCAATTCAACAGGTATTATACCCTTAACCATTGATAGTATTACCGGATTTTCGACGGAATAAAAAGGATGGCCGGGGGCAAGATAATCTTGCTTATTAAACTGATTGACCTCTTGCCGGGGAGGTTTTCTTTTGCCCGAATTCAGACTGGAACCGCTCAGCGGCCGCCGGGTCATCATGGCTGCCGCCAGGGCTAAACGACCGGAAACCTTCGCCGGTCCAGGTCCCAAAGCGGAACAAAGCAACGGCCGGGCTTTGCCTGCCCGCCTGGAAGGCTGCCCCTTTTGCGAGGGAAACGAAGCGCTTACCCCGCCCGAAGTGCTGGCGCTGGCCGGCCCCGGCGGGGCAGAGAGGGCGCCCGACAGCCCCGGCTGGCGGGTGCGGGTGGTGCCCAACCGGTATCCGGCCCTGGATCCGGGAGAGCACCCTGAGGTGGAGCTGCCGCGAAGCTTTTTTCCCGGGGAATCCCTCTTCCAGGCGGCGCCGGGCTACGGCCTTCACGAGGTGATCATTGAAGCTCCGGAGCACAACCGCCACCCGGCCGCTTTTTCTCCGGAGCAGGTGCTCTTGGTCATAGAGGCGTACTACCGGCGCTTGCTGGACCTGGAAGAGATGCCGCAGCTCCGCTACGTCCAGCTTTTCCGCAACCACGGCCGCACCGCCGGGGCCTCCATAGAGCATCCCCACTCCCAGCTGGTGGCGCTGCCTTTTGTGCCCCGGCGCCTGTTAAACGAGCTGGAGCGGGCGCACCGCCATTACCTGCAGCAGGGGCGCTGTCTCTGCTGCCGCCTGCTGGAGCAGGAGCGGCATGCTAAAGAAAGGATAGTGGCTGAAAACGAAATGTTTACCGCCTTCATGCCCTTTGCTTCCCGCTATCCTTTTGAAACCTGGCTGGTGCCGCGCCGCCACCGGGCTTCCTTTACCGCATCGAGCAGTGATGAGCGGGCTGCCTTTGCCTCCTTGCTCAGAGAGGTGCTCGGCCATTTTCACCGCGCCCTTAGCAGTCCGCCATATAATTACTACCTGTACAGCGCTCCGCTGCGCGCCGGGGAGCTGCCTCATTTTCACTGGCGCCTGGAGCTGGTGCCGAAGCTTGCCACTGCAGGCGGGTTTGAAGCGGGCACGGAAATATTTATCAATACCACGCCGCCCGAAGAGGCGGCCGCATTTATTCGAGACAGGGGGAGATCTTATGAATCCTGGAAAAAAGATTTACTTTGCCCTGGCCCTGCACAATCATCAGCCCGTGGGCAATTTTGAT